>JBAXRP010000410.1:0-2928 GCA_037131145.1 Bacteroidota bacterium | reverse complement strand
CTTTTGAAGTTCCAACCATGATGGCGGTTGGCGTTGCCAGTCCGATGGCACAGGGGCAGGCAATTACCAGTACAGCAACTGCATTGATCATTGCATTTGCCCAGCCTGCATCAGCAACGATAAGCCATCCGCAGAGAGTTAATAAGGAAATAAAAATCACCGAAGGGATGAAATATCTTCCGATTTCATCAGTAAGCTTCTGAATAGCCGGCTTACCAGCCTGAGCTTGCTGAACCATCATCACGATCTGGGCCAGAGTGGTGTTTTTTCCCGTTTTCGTCGCCTCAAATCTGATTAGCCCTTCGCGATTAAGACTGGCGCCGATAATGGTATCGCCCGGCCCTTTATTAACGGGCATAGACTCCCCTGTGATCATCGATTCGTCAAAGGCTGAATGCCCGTTAACAATTATCCCGTCGACAGGAACCTTATCGCCAGGCCTTACAAGCAAAAGGTCCCCGACCCTGATATTATTTATATCAACTTCTTTTTCCAGACCATTCTCAATAACGATTGCTTTTTTAGGACGCAAACCCATCAATTCCTTTATTGCTCTGTATGTTTTTCCTTTTGCCCGTGTTTCAAAATATTTACCGAGGCGGATCAGGGTAATGATCGCTGCCCCTGTTTCGAAGTAGACATTCGGACTGTTGACCACCCCGATAGTTACCAAAAGGCTTGAAAAGTAGGCCGCCGAAGAACCGAGCACGATGAGAACATCCATATTTGCAGTGCCCAGTCTCAGGCTTTTCCAGGCTCCGGAATAAAATTGCCAGCCCACGACAAATTGTACCACCGAAGCCGCAATCAGCATTACATAATTGTCATACTCAAAACTACCTTTGGTAAAATCCCTCGCCATACTATAAAGGACGAGGGGGACGGTCAACCAGATGCCCAGGAGAAGCAGACGTCGTTGCCTTGAAAGTTCTTTTTCCCTGAAAACAGCTTCAATATCTTCGGAGTCTTCGGCTTCCACTTCTTGCATTGGCTCAAAGCCATTTTTTGCAAGCAACTTAGCGATTTCGTAGATACTGGTTGTGCCGGGAACATATTCGACAAAGACATGCTCGTTTGTAAAATTCACTGCTGCTTTCAATATCCCGTATTGAGACTTAAGGATCTTCTCAAGGTTTACAGCATCGGAATTATCATGGAGTCCGCCAATGGCCAGATCGGTTTTTGCAGTCACCACATCAAAACCGATTTTCCTGATAAATGTTATCATTTGTTCAGGTGTGGTCACTGAGGCATCATACCTGATCAGGATTTTTTCATTTGACTGATCAATCTCTGCCTTTTTTACACCTGACAATTTCAGCATCACTTTCTCAATAGAGGAAGAGCAACCGGAACAATACATCCCGGTCACAATAAATGCGATATTTTTGATGTCACTCATTGATGTTCCTTTCAAAATTACGTATTTTTGTACTTATAATCAGTTACATGCGTAGGATTTATTTTTTAGTGTTTTTATTTTCAATCCTGTTCTCCTGCAAGTCCAAACAGGAAGCCCCATCCGGGCTTCCAAATGAAGGATTCATAAATGTACCCGGCGGTAGTGTTTGGTACAGGATCTCAGGTGCCGATAAGCCTGGAATTCCGTTGCTGCTGGTTCATGGCGGACCGGGGGCTCCCCACGACTACCTCGACACACTTGCAACGCTTGGAATGAACAGACCTGTGGTCTTTTACGATCAGCTGGGCTGCGGCAATTCCGATAAGCCTTCCGATACTTCATTATGGAATATAGCCCGTTTTGTTGAAGAACTCGATCAGGTACGCACGGCCCTGAATCTTCAAAAGGTACATATCATGGGACAATCCTGGGGTGCGATGCTTGCTGTTGAATATATACTGCGGAAGAATCCTCAGGGTGTTATCAGTCTGACCCTTTCGGGTCCCCTGCTGAGCAGTCCGCGCTGGATAGCCGACCAACAAGCCTGGCTGCTTGAATGTCCGCAGTCAGTCCAGGACACCATCAGCAAATACGAAGCCCTTGGAGTGTTTACTTCGCAGTCATACCAGGACGCCATGACCTATTACTACAATCTCCACCTCTGCCGACTGAACCCCTGGCCTGCCTGCCTGAACAGGGCATTTGAAAAGATGGGCAAAGAAGTCTACGCTTATATGTGGGGGCCCAGTGAATTCACCTGCACAGGAACACTGAAGAACGCTGACCTCACCGGCCGGCTTGGGCAATTGCATATACCCACCCTCTTTACCTGCGGACAATACGACGAAGCGCCTTATCAGACGATCAATTATTTTCAAAGCCTGGTGCCGGGTTCCGAGATATGCGTTTTCCCCGATGCCTCCCACTCCCATCACCTTGAACAACCGGTTTTATTTGTTTCGGTTCTCAGCGCTTTTCTTCAGAAGAATGAGTGAAAGCCAACCCGCTTAAGTCCCTTTGGATGCCGATTTTCCCTGCTGAATTCTTATCTTCGCCGAAAAATTAACGGTATGGATCCCGGGATGATTCCCGGCTCCCGATCAATCCGCAGTTGTTCGGAATTGAAGGGAGTTTAAACCTCTGAATTTACTATGATCAATGTTTTACTTACCGGCGGATGCGGTTTTCTCGGGAAATTCATATGCGCGGAATTGCTCGCAAAAGACTCTCCTTTACCCCTGAAAATGCTCAGGATATTTGACACGGCCGATTATAAGGGCGATGCAGATCCCCGGATAGAATTCGTAAAAGGCGACATCCTCGACCAGGAGGCGGTGAACAAAGCCTGCAAAGGGATTGATGTGGTAATACATTCGGCAGCCATTGTCGACTGGGGAACACATCCACCCGAAGAAGTATTTGCAGTGAATACCACCGGTACAGCGAATATAATTACAGCCTGTAAGGCGGATGGCGTGAAGGTGCTTGTTTACACCAGTTCTCTCGATGCCATATTCGAAGGCAAG
>JBAXRP010000409.1:0-2982 GCA_037131145.1 Bacteroidota bacterium | reverse complement strand
GCTCGAATGGGAACTGAAGGAGTTTCAGAGCCAGTTCTCAAAGAAAAATTAATCAACCAGGCAGTCCGGGAAATTCCGGACTGCCTTTTTTTATGGCCGCAAAAGGGGCAGTAAGTTGGATTAGAAAGGCTTGACAGGGATATAGTTAGGTTTGGTGAGTTTTGGAAAGTTTTTGATAGGGGTATATTGTATCTGTTTATTATATATTTTTACATGTTAGGAGGCACAATTTGAATAAAGGAAATGCAGATGGAATTGAGGTATTACAATTCAATTAAGGCAACCCACAATATTTCTACATTACAAATGGATTATAATGGTATTAGGCTCTGCAATTATTTTAATTGGAATGTTATCCAACTTCTTTAAAGAGCAAATTATTGAGAAGGAAAGTAATTCAACTTTAGATAGTTTAAAGTCTACGAATAAAATGCTGGTCGAAATAATTTCAGGAGATATTGAAAAACGGGATACTCTGTTTGAAAAATACAAAGCAGTATTTGAAAATATTACACAAAGGAAGAATTTCAAAATAGTTGAACCAGAAATTGTTGGTTTAAAACCAATAATTTATTTTCGTGAAAGGACCGATTTAAAAACCCAAGATTGGCTAACTTCTTATGAATATGGAATCTTTTTTATTGCTAAAATTAAAGCAGGTTCACAGCCCATTTCAATAAATTCATTAAAAGTAAAAGCCAAACTTTTTTTAGACCTTGATCAATATCTACGGTTTGATGAAGTAACCATAAATCGAAAAGCTGATGATATTGAAAGAGAGAGAGTTAAAAAAAGACCCTATATTTTAATAGATTGGGATGCCTATATTTCAGAAAAATCAATAATCAGAAATTTATATCCCAATCAAATTGGTTTTTTTGGATTTGCATTACTTGAACATTCTTTGTCTGGTCAAGCTGAAGGAGGCTGGGAATTACCAAAAACAAAATACTTAGGTTATGATGACGGTAGCTTGAAACCATTTAAAATCCGGAAGTATCCGGATTTTTCACTACTTTTTTCTGATTATATGACTTATAAATTATATCCACAAAAAATAAGAACTGACATCGAATTTTATATTATTCTTGACTCCAAAGAATTTCATGTAAAGAAAGAGAGGATTATGGCGGTTGATAGGGTCAATGAATATGAATGGCAAAAAGATAGTTTTGAAAAAATGTATTTGAGGTATTTTGCTGAATAGTATATTATTGTCTCCATCGAATCGGAAGTCGAACAATGCCGGGTTTGTTAGGAAAGCGATTATTCAAAAGTAAAACCCCAAAATGAAACGATTGACAGAAATTAAACCAATTTATTGAACTGAATTTTGATTCTAAATAATACTATGCCCCCCACCGATGCCCTCTCCCGCATCAAAATCAACAAACTCCTCGAAGAAGCCCAATGGCGTTTTTTCGATAATGCCGAGGGTAAAGCTAACATCCTCCTGGAAAACCATGTGAAGATCACTCAAAAGGATGTGGATGCCTGGGGCGATGATTTTGAAAAGACGACAACGGGTTCACTGGATTTTCTACTGCTCGATTCCAACAATCGACCGGTTTGTGTGCTCGAAGCAAAAAGGGAGAGCCTTCACCCGCTCGTGGCAAAAGAACAGGCGCGAAAATATGCCAATACGGTCGGGGCGCAGTTCATCATTTTGTCCAATGGGATTGTGCATTACCTGTGGGACCTGAAGAAAGGCAACCCCAAACCGATCTATAAATTTCCTTCTGCAGGAGAAATTGGGGCCATCAAAGATTGGAACCCCGACCGGAATGCACTGGCCACCGAATATGTCGATGAAGATTACATCGTCACCATTCAAATGCCTGATTATGCTGAAAGGCCTGGCTGGAATGGAAGTATTGAGTACAGCAAAGATTTCATCCGGAAGAATGGGCTTCGTTTTTTGAGAACTTATCAGATAAAAGCCATCAAATATTTGCAACATGCCGCTGGAGAAGGCAAAGACCGCTATCTGTTTGAAATGGCAACCGGAACCGGGAAAACCCTGGTTGCTGCCGCGGTCATCCGACTGTTTTTAAGGACGAAAAATGCCCGGAAAATTCTTTTCCTGGTTGACAGGCTTGAACTGGAAGTCCAGGCTTGGAAAGCTTTTACAAATTACCTTAAACCTGATTATTCCACCATCATTTTCAAGGAGAACAAAAGCGACTGGCGCAAAGCCGATATCGTGGTCACGACCATCCAATCGCTCATGTTCAACAACAAATACCGCTTCGAGTTTTCACCATCCGATTTCGACCTGATCATCTCCGATGAATCACATCGTTCAATTTCGGGCAATGCACGTGCGGTGTTTGAATATTTTCACGGGTACAAACTTGGCCTGACTGCTACTCCCAAAGATTACATGAAAGGAGTTGACATTTCGAGGGTGAAAGAAAATGACCCGCGGGAGATCGAACGACGCATGTTGCGCGATACTTACGCTACTTTCGGATGCGAGGGCGGTGAACCAACTTACCGGTACTCCCTGATTGACGGCGTAAAGGATGGTTTTCTGGTAAATCCAAAAGTTTTGGATGCCCGTACCGAAATCACCACGCAACTGCTTTCCGATGAAGGTTACGCCGTGTTTATCACCACGGAGGAGGGTGAAGAGAAGGAAACCTATGTTTCCGGGGATTTTGAAAGGAAATTTTTCTCGGACAAGACCAATCGAATCTTTTGCCAGACTTTCCTTGAAAATGCCCAGTGCGATCCGATAACCAGTGAGATTGGCAAAACCATCATGTTTGCCGTCAGTCAGAACCATGCCCGGAAACTGACCGAAATCCTGAACGAAATGGCTGATCAGCTTTTCCCGGGGAAGTATAATTCCGATTTTGCCATGCAGGTCACTTCTCAGGTTGCGGATGCACAGCAGATGACCCTCAATTTTGCCAACAACAACCTGGGGGGACGATCAACCTGGCTGGAGGGATATAAAACAAGCAAAACGAGAATCTG
>JBAXRP010000408.1:0-2987 GCA_037131145.1 Bacteroidota bacterium | reverse complement strand
ATGTACTTAAATGGTAAGGATAAACGGTAAAACAACAGCATATAACGAACCGGTTGCCGCAATGCGGGTGACCCACGAACGCCAGCCCTCAAATGACCGGCTGGCGCCCGTGGACAAGAAAAACGGCAACAAGTAATTCCCGCACTGCGGCAACCGGCCCAACGGTATAGCCAATTTTTGGAGCATTTGATTAACGAATTCATTCGACAAAAATAAATATGGACAATAGTTGTCCAAACAGTTAACTTTGCCACATGACTTTTGAGAGACAAGTAATCGCTTATAAGAACTATTTTCTCGACTTTTACGAGGAACAGACGGACAATGTCCAGGCAAAAATTGAGTGGACTTTAAATTTGATCCGAATGACTCGACAAGTCCCGGAAAAGTATTTTAAGCATTTGGAAGGAACAAAAGGACTTTATGAGATTAGAGTTGAGGTTGGGAATAATATCTATCGAATCTTTTCATTCTTTGACAAAGAAAACTTAGTGGTTCTTGGAAACGCTTTCCAAAAGAAAGCTCAGAAAACACCAAAACAAGAGTTAGAAAAAGCGCTAAAAATAATGGAGGAATACCAAGATGAATACAAAAAGTAATATCACGACATTAGACCAAATTCTCGACAAAAAGTATGGTAAAAAAGGACAAGACAAACGTGAAGAATGGGAACACCAGTTTGAGTCCTTCAGACTTGGTGTTTTACTCGAAGAAGCAAGGTTGAAACTTGGTATGACACAAGAAGAACTTGCTGAAAAATGCGGGACAAACAAATCATACATTTCAAGAATTGAAAATAACGCATCGGACATCCGTCTGTCGACATTAATGAAAATTATTCAACAAGGGCTTGGCGGGCATTTAAAATTGACACTGCAACTATAAGTGACAAAATGCACTTGGCAATAACATCAGCTACCCATAAAGGCGACAGCAATGGTTTTCGGTGTGAAAATTTCCGCTCAGGCAGCTTATTGGCCTCACAGGAAATCGCCGTCAATCAGTCTCTGAGTGTAGCTTCCACTGTTACCTAATTTGCATTATTCATGGCATTATCAAGTTTTATCAATAATGTATGGTTAATTGTAATGAGCATGCAAGAATTGTTTTTAACACTCAGACCCTACTGAACTTTTTAGTTAGTGTCGAAATAATTATAGTTTTTAACAATAAGTAAGATAAAGTCGTAGAGCAAAATTAGTCAGGACATTTTAAGTATGCAATCGGAAACCCATTTGTTTTATTAGTTATAATAATTTAAAAACCATCTTTATGCCATTCAACCTTCGTAACCGCAATTTTTTGAAATTGCTCGATTTCACGCCACAGGAAATCAAATTTTTACTGGATCTTTCACTGGATCTAAAAAAAGCCAAATATGCCGGTACCGAACAGCCGCAGTTAAAGGGCAAAAATATTGCTCTGATCTTTGAAAAGGCTTCTACACGTACCCGATGCGCTTTTGAAACCGCAGCCTTTGACCAGGGCGCGCAAATCACCTATCTTGGCCCGGAAGGCTCGCACATTGGGAAGAAGGAAACCATGAAGGACACTGCCCGCGTGCTTGGCCGCATGTACGATGGCGTTGAATACCGCGGTTTCGGTCAGTCCATTGTTGAGGAACTTGGAAAGTATGCAGGCGTTCCGGTTTGGAATGGTCTGACCAATGAATTTCACCCAACTCAGATTCTTGCCGACTTCCTTACCATGATGGAACATTCGGATAAGCCGTTACATCAAATATCGTTTGTTTATTGCGGCGACGCCCGGAATAACATGGGAAATTCACTAATGGTTGGGGCGTCTAAAATGGGAATGGATTTTCGCGCCTGTGCGCCAAAAAAATATTGGCCAAACCAGGAACTGATTGACCAATGCCGTGAAATTGCCAAAGAAACCGGCGCAAAAATCACCCTGACCGAAAATGTTGACGATGGGGTAAAAGGCGTTGACTTTGTTTACACCGACGTTTGGTTATCAATGGGTGAAGCAAAGGAGCTTTGGGACGAGCGTATCAAAGAAATGCTGCCTTACCAGGTCAATCAAAGTTTAATGGCAAGGTCAGGAAACCCGAAGGTAAAATTTATGCACTGTCTGCCGGCATTCCACAATAAAGATACCGAAGTGGGTCTCGACATCTTTAAGAAATATGGCTTAAATGGTCTTGAAGTAACCGAGGATGTTTTTGAATCGCCTGCTTCCATTGTGTTTGATGAAGCTGAAAACCGGCTGCATACCATCAAAGCGGTGATGGTTGCAACATTGGGAAGTTAAACGGGAAAAACCCGTCCTTTCTCACAAATCAGCGTCCGGGCAGGGTATTTGTCGAAAAACGTATAGTTATGCGTTGCCATTACCACTGCTCGGTCTGTTTTTGAAATATCCATCAATAGACTTATTATTCCCTCTGAACTTTCCGGATCAAGGTTACCGGTGGGTTCGTCGGCGAGAATCACTTCCGGATCGTTCACGAGCGCCCTCGCGATTGCAACACGCTGTTGTTCGCCGCCCGACAGTTGGTGGGGCATCTTCGATCCTTTATTTCCAAGGTTGACTTTCGCCAGAACCTCAAGCAACCGTTTTTGCATCTGACGGTTATCTTTCCAACCGGTTGAACGCATCACAAAAAAAAGATTCTCATTCACGCTCCGGTCGGTGAGTAACTGAAAGTCCTGGAAAACTATGCCCAGTTTTCTTCTCAGGTAAGGAACCTCCCGGATTCTGATTTTCGACAAATCAAAACCAGCCACTTCAGCTTTTCCTGTTTTCAATGGCAGATCGGCATAGATTGTTTTCAAAAGACTGCTTTTTCCGCTGCCGGTTTTTCCGATCAGGTAAAGAAATTCTCCTTTACTGATTTCAAGCGAAACATTAGCGAGAATGAGGTTCTCATTCTGAAAAACAGATACCTTGTCGAATCGGATGATACTATCACTTGTCATCACAAATATTCTATCTAAATGTTAGATTCAATGAAAACTGCTTAT
>JBAXRP010000407.1:0-2997 GCA_037131145.1 Bacteroidota bacterium | reverse complement strand
AGATATACTTCCGAATTAGGATTTCCCATTCTACCTTTAAAATTTCGATTTGTTGTGGCTATAGCACGTTCACCATCACCTAAAGCACCTTGATGAACGCCTAAGCAAGGACCACAACCCGGATTCATTACAACAGCACCTGAGTTAATCAAATCTGTAACATAACCAAGTTTTATGGCTTCAGCATAAATTTTCGCTGATGCAGGGAATACTAACATACGAACACCCTGAGTTATTTGTTTACCACGAACCATATCAGCCGCAATGGCTATATCGTCTAATCTACCGTTTGTGCAGGAACCAATAACAACTTGTTGAATTACTAAACCTTCAACTTCAGAAACCGGTACAACATTATCCACAGTATGTGGACAAGCAACTTGAGGCTCCAAATCACTTACATCTATATCTAATGTTTGGCAATATACAGCATCGTCATCAGCGGTAAGGAAATCTATTGGGTCCGTTACGCCGGCTTCATCACGTAAATAATGCTCAGTTATTTCATCAGCCGGTACAATACCGGATGTTGCTCCGGCTTCGACTGACATATTGCTGAGAGTTAATCTACCTGATATGGACATGTTTCTAATTGTTGAGCCGTGGAATTCCAATACTTTGAAATTTGCTCCTTGTGCGGTCAATTTACCGATTATTGCTAGAATTAAATCTTTTGGAGAAGTAAATTTAGGAAATTTACCTTCAACATTTATTTTTATTGTTTCAGGAACTTCCACATTTAGAACTGAACTCAAAGCCCAAACAGATGCCATCTCAGTAGCGCCAATACCGAAAGCAAAGGCTCCTAATGCGCCGTGAGTAGTAGTGTGGCTATCAGTGCCAACGACTACATAACCAGGACGGACATAACCGTACTGTGGTAATATCTGGTGGCAAATTCCGCCTCGTATTCCTGAAATATCGTGAAATTTGGTAATACCTTGGTCGGTGCAAAATTCACGGATTAATTTTTGGTTTGTAGCTGTTTTTTTACTTTCAGCCGGAACCCGATGATCAAAAATTATAGCAATTTTATCTGGATTGAATACATTAGCTTGCTTACTAAGCGGTTTGTATATTTCAAAAAACTGATTGATTACCAATGCGCCATTTTCATGCGACATTGCCAAATCGACCTTTGGTTCTACAATATCACCCGGGCGTACATCGGAAACTCCGCAGGCGCGGGCTAAAATTTTCTCTACTATAGTATGTGGCATTTTATTAAACTTTATTTATATTGATTAACTAAATTTTCGAGCATATTTTCTGTTAACTGCTCATTTTTTCTAAGGTCGGCAAATTTATCCAACATATCGTCAACCGTCAAATGTTTCTTTTCTTGAAGCGGAATATCATCAATGATTTTCCCTTTATGCATCATAATTGTTCGGTTTCCCAGCTCCAATGCCTGTTGCATACTATGAGTCACTTGGATTACCGTTAACCCATAGTTTACGATAAAGCGTTCGGTAAGTTGCAAAACCTGTGCGGCAGTTTTGGGATCTAATGCGGCAGTATGCTCGTCCAATAATAAAACTTTCGGTTTTTGCATGACAGCCATAAGTAAGGTAATAGCTTGACGCTGGCCACCTGAAAGCGAACCAATTACATTATGCAATCGTGAGTCTAACTGCATTTCTAATTGCATGATAGCCGTTTGGTATTCAGCTATTGAGTTTTTTCGTAAGCCAATTTTTGGAAACCGTTTCAGTCCCCTCAAACTGGCTAAATGCAAGTTCTCTGCTATGGTCATTCCTGGTGAAGTTCCTTGAAATGGATTTTGGAATACACGAGAAATGTACTTTGCACGTTCATATTCCATTAAATAAGTGACATCTATTCCATCAATAGAAATTGTACCATTATCAGGCAGAAAAGAACCCGAAATAGCATTAAGAAGAGTTGATTTACCGGAACCGTTTGTTCCGATTATAGTTATCCAATCTCCTTGATTAACATGAAGATCTAATCCTTTTAGAGCATAAACTTCGTTAATGCTCCCCTTATTAAAGGTCTTGTGTACATTTTTTAAACTTATCATAAACTACGCATTTTTGAAATTATCAAAATAGTTATATCAAAAATACAAAAAATAATATTTATATGTGTCGATTATTCAAAAATGTTTATATTTTTGAAAATAATAAAAAGGAAAAATATGAAAAACAGTTATAATAAATCTAAGTCTTTCGGCAAAGGTGCGTTTAAATCTGGCTCTGGACCATCAAAACCTTCCGGCAAACCAACTGCACCGAAACGCAGATCGGATGAGCGAGCTTTTGAATCCCGTTATAAATCAACTGAAAGTAAAGCTTTTAGATCACGTGGCGGTTTGGCTCAAAAAAGTGCAGATCAACGTTCAAAATTCGCTGACCGTCCGTTCGAACCACGTACAAGACCATCGGGTGATAGAGATTTTAAACCGAGGGGAGGTTCATCAGAACGCAGTTTTGAATCACGTCCTAGACCATCAGGCGGGAGAGATTTCAAACCGAGGGGCGGTTCATCGGAACGTAGTTTCGAATCACGTCCAAGGCCAGCAGGTGGTAGAGATTTTAAACCGAGGGGCGGTTCATCAGAACGAAGTTTTGAATCCCGTCCAAGGTCAGCAAGCGGTAGAGATTTTAAACCAAAAACCGGCGGGCCGGCAAGAGGTAATTCACCGCATCAAAGAATGACAGATCGTGATTTCGAAATGCGCCGTAAATCAGGTATTGGAAAAGATTATAAACCAATGATAGGGTCATCGGATCGTGATTTCGAGCCACGCCGCAGAACTCATGAGGGACTCGATTTCAAACAAAGAGGTGCTTCATCTAAACGTGATTTCGAACCACGCCGCAGATCTGATGAAGATAGAGAAATTAGAGAAAGAAGTAGTTCATCAGAAAGAAGCAGTTTTTCTGAAAGAAGTAGCTCACCACGAGGTAGAACATCTGAACGAGACTTCGAACCGCGCCGTAGATCGGATGATGAAAGAGAATTTAAACCAAG
>JBAXRP010000406.1:0-2998 GCA_037131145.1 Bacteroidota bacterium | reverse complement strand
AATCTTTTCAATCTATAATCATGTCATCCCTTCGGGATTTGGCAACCAATCAAAATTTAATATAGCCGAAGTTTTGCAAACCCCGAAGGGGTGAAATGATTATAGAAAGAATTGAACGACCCGTTTTAAACCCCGAAGGGGTGATATTATTCTTCATATTACCTTCTATATCCAAACTTATTTAAAAAGCGTCCTTCTGATGATGTCAGGTTTCCATCTGCTATTCATTCCTCAAACGTAACTGCCGCCCTGCTGCTTTCCACTCTCTCATTCACCTCCACATTCACCTCTTTTACCACTGCATCGCGGGGAGAAACAATAACATTCTCCATTTTCATCGCTTCGATTATAAGCAAAGCGTCGCCTTTTTTCACCGTGTCGCCGGCTTTGACAAAGATTTTGATAACCTTTCCGGGCATAGGCGACGTAACATGAGCGCTGTTGTCGCCATGCTTGTCAAATCCCGATGCAACAACCGCTTCGGTAAGAATATCTGCGCGTTTCAGCCGGAAAATATGCCCGTTGGCGCTCACAAAAGCCTGGTTTTCGCAATCTTCGGAAATCCAAACAAAGTAGTTATGATTGTTTATAGTGAAATCGGTGCGGTTCGGAGTAACTGAAATGGGCGTTGCATGAAATTCTTCTCCGCGTATAACAAACCGATACTCTTTTTCGGAATAACGAGGGATATCCACGGTCAACTCTTCATCGCCGGATTTAATGCGGATACTCATCTGGTTCCTCCAATAGCCAATGTTTTCCCACAGATTTGGTTTTTCGCAGCGCTTCGGATCGGCGTTAATGTTCTTTTTTAAGGTATAAATCAGGTACCCGATCAATGGAACATAGAAAGGAGTTTGGCTGCGGTGGGTATTGATACTTTCCACAAGCGACCCGGTATGTTCATCACAGAATTTAGTGGAAATGGAATTGGTGATAAATGCTTCGCTTTGAATAATTTTGGTAAGATAAGCGATGTTTGTATTTATGCCGTGGATGATGTAATCGTTCAGCGCCTGGAGCATAACCTGCCCGGTTTCATGACGATCCTTACCCCACACTATCAGTTTACAAATCATCGGGTCGAATGAACTTTTGATCTCGGTTTTTGACGTAATGCCGGTATCAATTCTGATTGCCGCGATTGCAGGTTCCCTGTAAAAGGTCATTTTACCCGGCGATGGCTGGAAGTTGTTCGCAGGGTCTTCGGCATAGATACGACATTCTATTGCGTGTCCGTTCTGACGAACGTCTTCTTGCGTTAACCGTAGTTTATTGCCGGCTGCAACAAAAATCTGTTCTTCAACAAGGTCAATTCCGGTTACCATTTCTGTTACAGGATGTTCCACCTGGATTCGGGTGTTCATCTCAAGGAAGTAAAAATTGAGCTCTTTATCAACCAGAAATTCAATAGTTCCGGCATTGTTGTAACCAATGGCGCGTCCGATAGAAACTGCGGCGTCGCCCATTTTTTTCCTGACCTCCGGCGTAAGCGTAGGCGATGGCGACTCCTCGATAATCTTTTGGTAGCGCCGCTGGATAGAACATTCGCGTTCAAACAGGTGAATCACGTTTCCGTAGTTGTCGCCCAGAATCTGAACTTCGATGTGGCGCGGTTCTTCGATGAATTTTTCGATGTAAACCGTTTCATCTCCGAAATAGGCTTTAGCCTGGCGACTTGTTGATTCAATTGCCTCGGCAAGTTCTGATTCGCTGTGCACGATTCTCATACCTTTTCCGCCGCCGCCGGCAGCCGCCTTAAGCAATACCGGAAATCCTATTTTGTGCGCAGTCTTTTCCAGTTCTTCTTTGGTTCCGGTCACTCCTGCAGTCATTGGGATATTGATCTCTTTCACAAATTTCCGGGCTTCGATCTTATTGCCCATGATACGCATGGCTTCCGTTCCCGGACCGATGAAAATGATACCGGCTTTGGCGCACGCCATTACAAAGAGTGGATTTTCAGCAAGAAATCCATATCCGGGATGAATGGCGTCGCATTTGGTCTGCTTAGCCACTTCTATGATTTTCCCGATGTTCAGGTAGGTTTCACTGAGTTCAACCTCGCCAATGCACCATGCTTCGTCGGCAAGGGTGACATGCAGCGAATCGGCGTCAACCTGAGAATAGATTGCAACGGTATTGATACCGAGTTTTTTGGCAGTTCTGATCACCCTTACGGCGATCTCGCCACGGTTGGCTATGAGTATTTTGTTGATATGGTTCATCCTATTTAACCCAATTTGGTTTTCGTTTTTCAAGAAATGCGTTCATACCTTCCTGTCCCTCATCGGAAGCTCTGATTTCGGCAATCAGCCGGGCTGTATAATCGTAAGCTTCCATCAGGGTAAGATTGTTGGCAACTTCATGTATCAGCGTTTTACATTGGCTCATCGCCTTCGGACCGCTTGTGCGAAGCAGGGAAATCGCGTCGTTAATCGCTTTTTCAAGCTCTTCAACAGGCAGCGATTTATTCACGAGTCTGAAATGTTCTGCCTCCTTTCCTTTTATCCTGCGTCCGGTTAGCATCAGCTCTTTTGCGCCGAATTCACCAACACGCTTTATCACATAAGGCGAAATACAGGCGGGAACGATTCCGATTTTTACTTCGCTAAGCGAGAAGGTGGCGTCATCGGTACAATATGCCAGGTCGCAGGCGGAAAGTAGTCCGTTTGCTCCGCCAAGCGCAACTCCATGAACTGCGGCTATTGTTGGTTTCGGGCAATTGTAAATAGCGAGGAAGCACTTCGACAGCGCCAGGCTTTCGGCGTAATTCTGCTCATAGCTGTTTTGTGCGGCGGATTTCATCCAGTTCAGGTCAACGCCGGCGCAAAAGGATTTGCCTTTTCCTCTGAGGATCACGCAAAGCGCTGTCGGATCAAGGATTTCAAAGCAATCAGTCAATTCGCGAAGCATAGTTTCATCAAAGGCGTTGTGCACCTCCGGGCGATTGAGCCAGATGGTAAAAACTCCGTTTTCCTTTGTTAATTCTATTGTT
>JBAXRP010000405.1:0-2999 GCA_037131145.1 Bacteroidota bacterium | reverse complement strand
AAAATTTACAATGCCGGATATATGAGCGATTGCCAAACCAAAATCCCACAAGCGGCGGGATTTCTATTTTCAGAAATCCCACCACTTGTGGCCGGGGGCCTTTATTTATTGTGGATTAAATGTTAAGGGAGCCAAAGGTAAGGCCGCGCTTCTGCCTTGCTATTGCCAGCCATTTGGTACGGCAAAGCAGGTACTTGAATGCATCGGACAGGTTGGTCGATTCCATGGCCAAACGCGATGGCGACAACTTATCACCTGTCTTCACCTTTTGAATCTCACCTTTGAGGCTCTTGGTCACAGGCGTGATCTCAAGCTGGCTCTTTAGTTCTTTGCACTCGAATTTGTCAACTCGAAGAACTTGGATTCATCGCCGAAGTGGTGTACAACGGAAATACCGGCATTGGTGGAAGGCCGGTCAAGTGAAGTGAGGAAGAATTTGCAGCCGTTGAACGTCGAAATCGAATGTTTGAAGGAGAAGGTCTTTACCAGGGGTTTCTTCCAGTTCGCTGGCGGCTCGGTATCAACCACGAAATGGTAGTTCTCCAGGAACTTCATCCGTCCTTCCCATCCCAAAAGTATTGCAGGAATGATGTTTGTCATCAGGTTCACGTAGGTGTCCGATACAAAGGCGAAACTGCCCCTGGGCATGTCATAAATGATATCGATGGCGCGTTTTGACAGGATATCGGTGTTTTTTGCAATTCCGCGCCCGCCGTACAAAAAAAGGTTTGCCTGCTTGATCAGGTCAATGAGGGTGGATATCCAGATGGTTGATTTTCAGGATCACCAGGTCAGGGGTATTCATTTGCCTGATTTCATCGGTTCTTTTTATCCAGACGAAGATCGGGTGCTGGTAAAGCATTGAGCCATTCTCTTTATAAAGGAATCCATGGCAAACTGAAAAAGTGCGAATTGGACAATTCGTGCGATTTTCGTGCAGTAAAAACCGAGGCTTAAATGAGACATATTCATATCGTTGCGAGAGAATTAAAATCGTGCGCACGAAAGCGCGAAAATATTCTATACTTTTATAAAGTATCTTGTTCAAAAATCAAAAATATAAATAATATATATATGTATATGGGAATCAGGTTTTTGCCTGGTTTTCTTTTTAATCTGAATTGCCACTTATATGACCATCCCCGAATACCTCGCAAACCTTAACCGCCATTACAAAACCGGAATTAGCACTGAGCATACTTATCGAAGCGATTTACAAGTCTTGTTAGAAAGCCTGGCCCATGGCGTTCAGGTAACCAACGAACCATCGCGCGTGGCTTGTGGTGCGCCTGATTACATCCTTACCCGGAAGAATATTCCGGTCGGGTATATCGAGGCAAAAGATATTGGCGTTGACCTGAAAGGTAAAAACCTCCAGGAACAATTCAACCGTTACCGTGCATCGCTGGATAACCTGATTATTACAGATTACCTCGATTTTCATCTCTACGTTGAAGGTGAGCATAAAACCTCACTGAAAATTGCCGAAATACAAAATGGAAAGCTGAAATCCCTGCCGGAAAACTTTACCGCTTTTGAAAACCTGATCAAAGATTTTTGCGCTTATTTGGGGCAAACGATCAAAAGCCCCAAAAAACTGGCGGAAATGATGGCTGCCAAAGCAAAACTGCTTGCCACTGTGATTGAAAATGCCCTTGCCGATGCAGGTTCTCACGGGGAAAATGGCATGGTAAATGAAGCCAACAATACGCTTCGCGATCAACTTACCGCTTTCAAGCAAATCCTCATCCATGATATTGCCCCGAAAGAATTTGCAGACATTTACGCCCAAACTATTGCCTATGGCATGTTTGCCGCCCGGTTGCACGATACCACCCTTGATACGTTTACCCGCCAGGAAGCGGCAGAGCTCATTCCAAAAACCAACCCGTTCCTGCGCAAACTATTTCAATATGTAGCCGGTTACGATCTCGACAGCCGGATTTCGTGGATTGTGGATGGCTTGGCAGATGTGTTTCGCGCCACCGATGTTGCCACCCTGCTTAAAAACTTTGGCAGCACAACCAAAACCCAGGACCCGATCATCCATTTTTACGAAACATTTTTAACTGCTTACGACCCTGCTTTGCGCAAGGCACGCGGCGTTTGGTACACTCCCGAACCAATCGTTGAATTTATTGTACGTGCCATTGATTACATTTTGATAACCGAATTTGGCATTGCCGATGGGTTGGCCAATAACTCCATGACAACGATAAAAGTGAATGTTCCTGGCGTTAAAAATCCGGTTGAAAAGCAGGTACACCGGGTACAATTCCTTGACCCCGCCACCGGGACTGCAACCTTTCTGACCGAACTGATCAAGCAGATATACAGTAAATTCAAAGGGCAGGAAGGCATCTGGAGCGATTACGTGGAGAAGCACCTCATTCCCCGGTTGAACGGGTTTGAAATCCTGATGGCTTCTTATGCCATGGCCCACCTGAAACTTGATTTGCTGCTGAAAGAGACCGGTTATGTGCCAAAAAGCGAACAACGCCTCAGGATTTACCTTACCAACAGCCTCGAAGAATACCATGCCGACACCGGAACCTTGTTTGCAAACTGGCTGAGCGCCGAAGCAAACGAAGCCAACCATGTGAAACGGGATACGCCGGTGATGGTTGTGCTTGGAAACCCTCCTTATTCTGTGAGCAGCGCCAATAAAGGGGCATGGATACAATCCCTCATTGCGGAATACAAGACCGGGTTGAACGAGAAGAAACTGAACCTCGATGATGATTACATCAAGTTCATCCGTTACGGCCAATATTTTATTGAGAAAAACGGCGAGGGGATACTGGCTTTTATCTCCAACAATAGCTTTATCGATGGCATTACCCACAGGCAGATGCGCAAACATCTCCTGGCGACTTTCGACAAGGTTTACATCCTCGACCTTCACGGCAATGCCAAAAAAAAGGAGACAGCCCCCGATGGAGGAAAAGACGAGAATGTGTTCGACATCATGCAGGGGGTGAGCATCAATATTTTCATAA
>JBAXRP010000404.1:0-3031 GCA_037131145.1 Bacteroidota bacterium | reverse complement strand
AAAATCTTTTGGAATGCTTCAGCAAGATGCTTTAAATATTGCCCGTCAGTATGTTACTAACCTGAACAATGCAGGTATTGAAATTTATAAAGCCTATTTGTTTGGAAGCTATGCACGCAACCAGGCAAGAGAAGATAGCGATATTGACATCTTGTTGGTTTCAGATGCCTTCGACACAGATGATGATGCTGTTTTATCAAAGCCATGGTCTCCAAAATTCAGGAAAGACTATCGCATTGAACCTATTGCCATTGGTAAAAGGCGATTTCAAACAGATGAGAACTCTATCATTTTAGACGTTGTACGGAAGGAAGGGGTGGAAATAGATTAACCAGGAAGGAAATCGTTTTTTTTTCGTTTGGAAAGCCACCTCAACCCCCAACCCCTTCTCCTTGGAGGAGAAGGGGAGGTGGGGCGTGGCAAAGGTTTTTAGATACAAAAATCTGCGGATTGAATCATGGATTAAAGTTTTGAAGTAACTTTGAAATAAAAAAATGCCGACAATTTTATTATTAGCAGGGTGGAGATTATATTTTTGGGCAAACGAGGGCAATGAGCCTATCCATGTTCATGCTGAAAAGGGGGATATGGAATGTAAATTCTGGCTCGACATCGAGAATTTTGAGATAACAGCGGTAGTTGAATACAACATGACTCCCCAGGCGAAACGGGAAATTAAGCGAATCATTTACGAGCATTTTGATTACATTGTTTCTGAGTGGAATGCCTACTTTAAAAAATAACCATCATGGCAAAAGCATTTAATATTTCGGATGTACGGTTTGAAAACGAAAATCTGGTTTTAACCATAAATAACCAATTGGTCACCTTGGAATTATCGGATATTTCAGAGAAACTGGCAACTGCAACTGACCAGGAAAGAAGAGATTTTAAAATTTCGCCTTCCGGCTATGGCATTCACTGGAGGTTGCTGGATGAAGATTTGTCAATCAATGGTTTATTGAAGCTATTTGAATACCAACACTCACATTAAAGAAATTCATAACCACTTCATCCTCCTCATCAGAATTGCAACTCCAACCAAAACCGCCACCACAACGATTCCAATAATCCATCCAACCATCCCTGTCCGTGTCACCTCCCTGTCTTTTTTCAAAACCTCCGATTTCTGGTTGTTTTGCTCCTTGCGGGACAGGGTCGTTTGCTCCTGTTCCTTCCTTTGTTGTTTCTGGTCAGAATAATCCTTTCGATGGATTGTCCTTTCTCCACGGATGGGTATATCAACCGGCTTGTCAGAAACTTTGCCATCAATGACAGGCCAAACTCGGACAACAGTATCAAAGGCTTCGACAATTTCAGTTTCCGAGAGGGTTTTTGTTTCGGTGTTCGTTTCTGATGCCGTGTTTACTTCTGATGTTTCTGCTGATGTTGCCTGGGTTTGTTGCTTCGATTGTTCCTGATGAATTTCCTTTGTGGTCGTGCAATTGGCCAGGATCAGCATCACGACAATCAACACAGTTGCGATAATCAGGTAACGCAAAAAACCACCCATTTTTGATTTTAGATTTTCCATGTTTCAGAAATTAAATTTTAGTAAACCATTAAAATACAGGTATGCTTCAGACCTGCGCCGCCTGACAAGACCAACCAGCGGTTTGCCCCCGACCATGATCCACCGGCGGAACTGTTTTTCGATTGCAGGATCGGCGGGATTGTTGTTGATGACCTTCAGCAGGGTCGAACCTTTGAAAGCGAGGACCCCCAGGTTATACACAAAACTGACAGTGGCATCGAACTGCTGTTGTGAGATTTCAGCAGTTACCGAATGTGCAACTGCACTTTCGGCGGCAGCAAGATCGTAGGTCACGTATTCGAAAACCTGTTGTTCGGTGATCCTGTCACCGGGCATCACTGGCTGCCCATTTGGATAGCGGGTTGTCCCCATGCCAACTGTCCATTTCCCGGCAGGACATTTGTAAGCCGCCAAGAAATTCCGGAAATCACCGCCACACTCGAATTCTTCGATCAAGGCCAGGCAGTCTTTTGATACTCGTTTAATCTTTTCCATTTGTTTGGTTTTGATTTGTGTTTGTATTTTCTTCTTCATTTTCAGTAATTTCCCGAATGGTCTCGGTGGTTTTCCGCTTGAATATATTCAGGATTTTCATGAAAATAGGTTCGTTGGTGATCCGGGTGATGTTTTCAAAGATTGATTTCAACTCCACGAAACAGATAAACCCGGCGATAAGGCTGGAGAGGTTTGACCAGGACAATGAAAATGTATGCTCCATCATCCAGCAGGCCATCACGGCAATGGAGTACCACAGGAATTTATAGACCGTTTTGCGCAGCTTGTGGCTTTCGAGTTTTTCGCCAGATTTCAGGGATGCCCATATCCCGCTGATGGTATCGAAAGCCAGAAAGATCAGCATCACATGGACCATTTCCGCAATGGGCGTGAAATAGGATATGAACAGGATTATGAATTTGGTCAAAAACGAATGAAAAGAAGCGAAGCAGATGTTTTCCGGGATCATGATGTTACGAGTTATTGGTTCCTTTTGTTTTTAGCCTGAACGATAAGCCCCAGCCGTCGCATCCCAGCAGGTTGTACTCTGCTTCGGTATGCATTCCGTTGATCGCAAGTCCGTGCAACAGGTGCGAATAAGGGGTCAAATGTTCACGGTCCCCGGAGAGTTCGATCAGCATGTGTTTGATGCTGGCCATGACCTGCTGGGTGTTGTGGAGTTCTGTGATGAATTCTTCATGGGTCAATGCTCCACGGTCATTCTTTTTGACCACGAAAACAAAGCAGGAATCAACCTCTTCATAATCATCGCTGCTGACAGCCTCTATGTCGGAGGCGGGGATGACCGCAAACAGGATCACCGATCCTGCTTCGATTTCCCTGATGACTGAAGTAAGGTCGCTTTCTTCATGCACCATGAAAAAGCGGTTGATGCCGGGAACGGCGCTGGCGATGTACTGCCAGAATGAACGATAGGTATTAATCGCTACCATGACTGTTGAATTTTTCTTCTAAAACCTTTGATTGTTTCACTACCTGATA
>JBAXRP010000403.1:0-3058 GCA_037131145.1 Bacteroidota bacterium | reverse complement strand
CCCGTTTTGATCGTGTCTTTGCTATTGCCGCGCAATCAAAACCGATACGGCTGATTGAAAAGTTTTGTGACGGGAAACAGGTTTTTATCGCCGGCAGCAGTTGGAAACCGGATGAAAATGTATTTATTCCGCTGACCCGGCTTCGGGAACTAAATCTGAAATACATTATCGCGCCTCACGATACCAGTCCCGGTCGTATCAGGGAAATCCGTGAACAGCTCGATCAGCAGTCGCTTTGTTATTCCGATCTGTATGATGAAAATGCAACTCTTGCAGATATTTTGATCATTGATTCTGTGGGAATACTATCTCAATTGTACCGGTATGCAACAATCGCTTTCATCGGCGGCGGTTTTGCAGGAGGCATTCACAACATCCAGGAACCGGTTACTTTCGGAGTCCCGGTTTTTTTTGGACCAAACTATAACAAATTCAGGGAGGCGCGGGACCTTGTATCGTTGGGAGGCGTTTTTTGCCTTACATCTTCAGGCGATCTGATAAAAAAAGTTTCGGAAATTATCGGAAATTCTCAGGAATACAACCGTATATCAGCCATCTGCCGGAATTACGTTGAGGAAAACAAGGGAGCGACGGAGAAGATTGTGAGATATGTTGAAGCTGGTAAGCTGGTAAGTTGGTAAGCTGGTAAGTTGGTAAGCTGGTAAACTATTTTTTCAGATATCAGGAAAAGTTCATACTTTTGAATGGATAAAGTTTTAACCTAAAAACCAAATATTATGAAAAAATCTATGCTTGTTCCGGGAGCGCTGCTAATCCTGGTTGCTTTTATGTTTACTTCATGCGGATCTTCAATTACGCTAACCTCTTGGACCAATCCAAAGGAAAAGGAAAAGATTGGCAATGTGGTAATATGGGCAATGTTTGATAAACTTGAGTACCAGAAACCAGTTGAGCAATATGCAACAGCATATTTCAACAACAAGGGTTTCAAAGCCATGGAATCTCTCAAATTCATTTCTCCCGGAAAGAAATATCAGTTGAATGACCTCGAAAAGAAATTTGACAGCCTCGGCGTTGATGGAATCCTCGTTATCTCTTACAAAAGCACTGATAAATCAGAGTCTTATGTGCCGCAAACTACAATGGTCTATCCTGATTACTATTATAACTACTACAATTATTACAACTGGGGATATCCAATGTACGGCTATGGGGCAAACGTAGTCACTTCCGGCGGTTATTGGTCAACAACTTCAACTATTAACCTACATGCTAACCTCTATGCAAATTCAAATAACGATTTGATTTGGACTGCTGAGATTGCGGTTACAGATCCCGAATACATTGACGAGGTTACTACCCGTGTTGCAGCCGAGATGTTAGCCGACTGGCAAAAGAATAATTTGCTGAAAGTACCTTTGAAATAAAAATATTCGGGTATCGCTTCTTGAATTGCCCAGCGCATCCCGCTGGGTTTAAAACCGAAAACTGCGACGTTATCAGCGGTTAACTCAATTACGTGGGTTACAAATGCTCTGATATAACCGATGTGTAAATTAAATACTGCGAAATTTCAACTTTTTGCCACCTTGCCAACTTGCCAGCTTGCCAGCTTGCCAACTTGCCAGCTTGCCAGCTTGCCAACTTGCCAACTTACTTATGGAACTTCCTTATAAACGCCTCCACCTCCGGCACTCCGCCCTGATAAATCAGGTAGCCATTGTATGGTTCGCGTGGAGTGATTTCATCGTTGATCGGGGTGAGCATAATCTCTTTGACCTTTGCAAGGTCGCTGGTTTGCCCTAACGCCCAACTGAGTTTGATGAAAGCGGTTTCGGGGAGCATGTTTTCGGCGGGAATGATGCCTTTCGCCATCAGGTCGCGACCGGTATCGTAAACAAACATGTGGACATAGCCCCAAAGGGTTTGAACAGTCATATAAATTGCGACTCCTTTGGCAATGGCGCGTTCTATGGCGGGATAAATCGGTTTGTTTACGTGACCCAGTCCGGTTCCGATAATGATGATCCCTTTATAACCAGCGGACACCAGCGCATCTATCACATCGGGCTGCATATTGGTATAGTAATAGATCATCGTAACCTTTTCTTCATAATAAGGAAGAATAGTCACATTGCGATCCTTGCGCCGGCGATGGTAATCCTGCTTGATGGGTACAACGCCTTGCCGGGTAACGGTGGCAAGCGGCGTATCCCCGATGGTTCTAAAGGTAGATCGGTATGAAGAGTGCATTTTCCTTACGCGCGTTCCTTTATGCAAAAAACCGTATTCGTCGGAAGTAGGACCGAACATACAAACCATCACTTCGGCGATATCGCCGTGAGCTGCGGCAGTGGCGGCATGCATAAGGTTAAGCGCGGCGTCTGAACTCGGTCGGTCGGATGAACGCTGCGATCCCACCAACACTATTGGAACCGGCGAATTCTGCACCATGAAGGTCAGCGCGGCAGAAGTATAATGAAGCGTATCGGTTCCATGTCCGATGATAATGCCATCAATGCCCTTTTCAATTTCATGCCCGATTGCGACAGCCAGTTTTTTGTATTGGTCGGGTCCCATGTTTTCACTGAATACCGCGAAAAGCTTTTCGGTGGTGAGGTTACAGATATCTGCCAATTCAGGAACGGCGCCATATAATTCGCCAGGCGAAAATGCAGGAATCACAGCGCCTGTGCGGTAATCGAGCCGCGAAGCAATGGTGCCGCCAGTACCGAGTAACTTTACATTTGGTTTATCCTTTGAATAGGGAAACTCCTTCTCCGGGATTTTATAAACGGCTTTCTTGTACCCCAGTTCTTCAATATGGGTTATGCCGTTTATATCAACGCCGATGTTATATCCGGTAAAAATCTTCAGCACGAGATGTTTGTCATCTGTGTTTTCGGCGCGAGGAAGAATAGTGCCTTCAAAAGTGCCGCGCGTGGAATCAACCCTCACTTTAGCCCATACACGGGCGTTGAATTTCTGTAATACTTCAAGGGCTCGTCCTTTGTATCCCTGGAAAATGTCTTCGGTCATGATAGCTGGTAAGTTGGTAAGTTGGTAAGTTGGTAAGTTGGTAAGTTGGTAAGTTGGT
>JBAXRP010000402.1:0-3061 GCA_037131145.1 Bacteroidota bacterium | reverse complement strand
CATACAGTGGTTGAACTCCAGTCCAAAGGATATGAAGTAATTATTGTTGACAATTTGTCCAACTCGTCCATTGAAGTACTCGATAATATTGCAAAAATTACCGGAAAAAAGCCGTTGTTTGAAAATTTCGACCTTACCGACGCTCCGAAAACGGCTTCCTTTTTCGCCCGACATTCCGACATTCGCGCCATTATTCATTTTGCAGCTTTCAAGGCTGTGGGCGAATCAGTGGAATTGCCGTTGAAATATTACCGAAACAACCTGGTTTCATTGATTAATATCTTACAGGGTATGATTGACAATGGTATCGGCGATATTGTTTTCTCATCCTCATGCACTGTTTATGGACAACCTGAGTCTCTTCCTGCGCGCGAAGATACTCCGATTCAGAAAGCAGCCTCTCCTTATGGAAATACAAAACAGATTTCAGAAGAGATCATTACCGAAACCAGCGCAGGCTTTAATATTCACGCCATCCTGTTGCGTTACTTTAATCCAATCGGCGCGCACGAAAGCGCTATTATTGGCGAGTTGCCTCTTGGAGTTCCAAATTGTCTGATGCCTTACATTACGCAAACTGCCATTGGGATTCGTCCCTTCCTGCGCGTTTGGGGGAACGATTACAATACGCCCGACGGCACTGCAATCCGCGATTACATTCATGTTGTTGATCTTGCAAAAGCTCATGTGGTTGCAGTAGAACGATTAACAGGAGATAAATCCGAAAAAAAGGTTGAGGTTTTCAACCTGGGAACAGGAAACGGATTTTCGGTTCTTGAGGTTATTCAATCCTTCGAGCGGATGTCGGGAGTTAAACTCAACTATGAAATCAAAGAGCGCCGACCGGGAGATATCGAACAGGTGTGGGCTGATACCGAATTTGCAAACCTTACCCTGGGCTGGAAAGCAGAGAAATCATTGGACGAAATGACCATTTCGGCATGGAAATGGGAAGAGGCGCTTGCTGAAAAGAGGTAGCGAAGTAGCGAAATTTTCGCTCTGTGTAAGTCATATTTAAAAGAAAAATATTATGAAAACAATTTTAATCACAGGTGGAGCGGGGTTCATTGGTTCGCATGTGGTCAGGCTGTTTGTAAACAAATACCCGGGCTACAAAATCGTCAACCTCGATAATTTAACTTATGCCGGTAATCTGGCAAATCTCATTGACATTGAAGATGCTCCAAATTATGAGTTTGTCAAAGCTGACATTACTGACGGCGAACTGATAAAGGCGATTTTTGATAAATTCCGCTTCGACGCCGTGATCCACCTCGCAGCAGAATCTCATGTTGACCGCTCAATAAGCAGCCCGATGGAGTTTATTTTTGCAAATATTGTGGGAACGGTTAACCTGCTGAACGCTGCCCGTCAGGCGTGGAGCGATTTCAATGGGAAAAAGTTTTACCATATCTCCACCGACGAAGTTTATGGAACGCTTGGCGCAACCGGGTTTTTCTTTGAAAATACAGCCTATGACCCCAGAAGTCCTTACTCGGCTTCAAAAGCCAGCTCAGACCATTTGGTAAGGGCGTATTATCATACTTATGGACTTCCGGTAGTTATTTCAAACTGTTCCAATAATTACGGTCCTTATCAGTTCCCTGAGAAACTTGTTCCCCTCGCCATCAACAATATCAGGAATAATAAACCAATCCCTGTTTATGGAAAGGGTGAGAATATCCGCGATTGGTTATTTGTTGAAGATCATGCTTCTGCCATTGATCTGATTTATCATGAAGCTAAAATCGGAGAAACCTACAACATCGGCGGTCATAATGAATGGAAAAACATTGACCTTATCAGGTTGCTGTGTGAAATAATGGACAGAAAGCTGGAACGGTCGCCAGGCACATCAGAAAACCTGATAACTTATGTAAAGGACAGGGCTGGGCACGACCTCCGTTATGCCATTGATTCAGGTAAAATTCAGAAAGAACTTGGATGGAAACCAAGTCTTCAGTTTGCCGAAGGTCTTGAAAAAACCGTTGATTGGTATCTCGCCAATGAAAAATGGATGAAAAATATCACATCCGGAGATTACCAGAAATACTACGAAAATCAATACACTAAACGATGACGAGGTAAAGACTTTCCGCAGGAAGTCGTCACAAACCAATCAGTTTCATCAAACCCCAGAAACAGTCACATCTTTTCCAATCTTCGAGATCATTCCCTGAAGAGCGTTTCCCGGACCAACTTCAATGAAAACATTGCCTCCATCGGCAATGATATGCTGAACTATCTGTGTCCAAAGCACCGGCGATGTAAGCTGGGCAATAAGATTCAGTTTGATCTGCTGTGGATCGGTAACTTTTTCGGAAGTTACATTCTGATAAACCGGACAGACCGGCACACTGAAATTAGTGGCGTGGATTGCTTCTGTAAGTTCCGCTTTTGCAGGTTCCATCAATGGTGAATGAAAGGCTCCTCCGACTTTAAGCGGCAACGCTCTTTTTGCTCCAGCGGCTTTTAATTGCGCACAGGCAATTTCAACGCCCTTAATGCTGCCTGAAATCACCAGTTGACCCGGATAGTTATAATTAGCAGGCGCTACCACTTCCTCAATGGATTTGCATATCTCTTCTACCTTCAAATCGTCAAGTCCGATAATGGCTGCCATTGTTGAAGGCTCTTTATCGCAAGCCTTTTGCATTGCCTGAGCCCGAACAGAAACAAGTCGAAGCCCATCTTCAAACGACATAGCTTTAGCTGCAACAAGCGCTGAAAATTCTCCAAGTGAATGCCCTGCAACCATATCCGGTTTGAAATCAGCGCCAAGTGTGGCGGCAAGAATTACTGAATGAAGAAAAATTGCAGGTTGTGTAACTTTTGTTTGACGCAAATCTTCATCAGTTCCGCTAAACATCATGTCCGTAATCCGAAAACCGAGAATTTCATTTGCTTTTTCAAACATTTCCTGGGCGAGCACGGAGTTATCATAAAGATCTTTCCCCATACCTGAAAATTGGGCGCCCTGACCTGGGAATACGTATGCTTTCATTTAGTTGGTAAGTTGGTAAGTTGGTAAGTTGGTAAGTTGGTAAGTTGGTAAGTTGGT
>JBAXRP010000401.1:0-3073 GCA_037131145.1 Bacteroidota bacterium | reverse complement strand
TCAAGGCAGGAACGAAAAAGGAAAAATGAACAATAAAAGTTGCGATGAAATTTATTTGAAGCTGATAGCAGAATTAAGGGCAAAATTGAGACAGATTGAAACGAAAATTGAGCCGAAAGTATATGAATATGAATTTTTAAAATAATTAGATGAAATGATGAATTTCAAACCTAAAATTCTGGTTGTTGACGATAACATCAATAACATTTACGTGGTTGAAGAGTTACTGTCGGACCTGGATGTTGAAATTGTGCGTGCAATTTCCGGCGTTGAAGCTATTGAAAAAACTATTCAGCACGAATTTTCGCTCGTTTTGATGGATGTTCAGATGCCGGGAATGGATGGGTTTGAAACCGTTGAACATATCAGACAAGACCCTAAAAATGAATTGTTGCCGATTATTTATATCACCGCTATTTACAATGAAAACTATTACCGCACAAAAGGGATAAAAACAGGAGCTGTTGATTTCATTGCCAAACCTATAATTGCCGACCTTTTTATCGGAAAAGTGACCATCTTTGTCAATCTTTTCAAACAACGCAAAGTACTCGAGGACGAGATAAGGCGCCGCGCTGAAGTCGAGATCGAATTGCATAAAGCCAAGGATGTGGCAGTGGAAGCAGCAAGGGCTAAACAACAGTTTCTCTCCACGATGAGCCATGAAATCCGTACCCCGCTGAATGCCATTATCAATACGGCAGGCTTGCTGCGCGAAGAAGATCCACGACCGGATCAGCTTGATAATATTGAAATCATGCTGTTTTCAGCCAATAACCTGCTGCGTTTGATTAACGATATTCTCGATTATTCCAAAATTGATTCGGGAAAATTTGAATTTGAAACCATTGATTTCGAATTACGTAAATTGCTAAATGGAATACGGCAAAGTTTTGAATTTGAGGCGACCAGAAAAGCGCTTGAATTTGAAATCAAGGTTGATGATGCTGTCCCCGCAGTTATCAGGGGAGATTCAGTCAGGTTTTCACAAATACTTTTTAACCTTGTTGGCAATGCCCTCAAATTTACCGAGCATGGAAAAGTTTCTGTTTTTATTGGGGTCAACCGTGTTTTACGCGGATACACAGAACTGAAAATAACCATTAATGATACAGGTATCGGCATACCGGAGGATAAGCAGCAGTTCATTTTTGAAAGTTTTACACAGGCAAGTTCTTCCACCACAAGAAAATATGGTGGAACCGGACTCGGACTCGCCATTACCAAAAAACTGATTGAACTTCAGGGCGGAACACTTGGACTTTCAAGTGAGGTAGGGCAGGGAAGTACATTTATCATTACTATCAAATACGAAAACAGCGAAAAGAGTCACATCGAGGATGAGATGCTGTCGCATAATGCTTTTCGGTCACTTAAAGGCTTGAAAGTACTGGTGGTTGAAGATAACCTGATCAACCAGAAAATTGTAATGAAATTCCTTTCCAAATGGGAAGCCTCTACCGATATTGCAGATAATGGAAAGATTGCGGTTGACAAAGCCCTCGAGAACCG
This sequence comes from Bacteroidota bacterium, assembly GCA_037131145.1. Lineage (GTDB taxonomy): Bacteria > Bacteroidota > Bacteroidia > Bacteroidales > FEN-979 > CAIVAT01. The sequence goes on along the minus strand of JBAXRP010000401.1, from coordinate 1,561 downwards.
GTACGACGTTGTGCTGATGGATCTTCACATGCCCGAAATGAACGGATATGACGCCACTTTTAACATAAGGGCCATGGAAGGAGAATATTATAAAAAACTTCCGATTATCGCGCTAACAGCCTCTGCCTTTCTCGAAGATCGCGATAAAATCTATCTTTGCGGCATGAGTGGATTCATCATCAAGCCCTTTAATCCAACAGAATTGTACTGGAAGATTTCACCGTTTTTAAAGTAACATCCCGAAATATTCATCAAGCAACTTTTGAGCAGCCTGATAAGGATTAATCCGACCAAGAGTGATTTCTTCTTCTGCTTCGTTGATTTGCGCTGAAATTTTAGGATTTGCAAAAAAATTACGCCTTAATTCCGATTCAATGGATTTGTATAGCGCCTGGCGGTTCTGCAATTGTCGCTGCAACTGAAAATAACCGTTTTTCTGAGTGGTTTTCCTGTGTTCGAGAATAGTTTCCCACACCTTCTCAATACCGAGTTTTGATTGGGCGGAACAGATGTCCGCAACCGGCGTCCAGCCGCTTTCGGGGGGAGGATAAAGATGGAGGGCATTGGCATATTCGATTCTTGCAGCTTTAGCCCTGATTAAATTTTCTCCGTCGGCTTTGTTGATGAATATTGCGTCAGCCATTTCTATTATACCTCGTTTTATTCCCTGAAGTTCATCGCCGGCGCCGGCAAGCATCAGCAACAGGAAAAAATCAACCATCGAATGAACCGTTGTTTCCGATTGTCCAACACCCACTGTTTCGACGAAGATCACATCGAAACCGGCAGCTTCGCAAAGGATGATCGTTTCCCTCGTTTTCCTTGCCACGCCGCCCAACGACCCTGCCGCAGGCGAAGGACGAATAAAGGCATTCGGATCAACCGCAAGCTCTTCCATCCTGGTTTTATCGCCCAGAATACTCCCCTTCGAGCGCGAGCTGCTTGGATCAATGGCAAGAACAGCAAGTTTATATCCCTGACCCGTCAGATATTTCCCCAATGCCTCAATAAAAGTACTTTTGCCAACACCGGGAACTCCGGTAATTCCAATACGAATGCTGGGATTTCGGATTTCAGATTTCAGATTTCGGATTTCGGATTTCAGATTTCGGATTTCTTCATACTGGCATGGAGTGAATTCGTAATTTGTAATTCGTAAACATTCGGTTATGATTAGCTGTGCCAGTTCCCTGTCTTTAGGCAGGGCGCTCTCGATCAAAGTAATAGCTTTGCTAAGAATAGTGCGGTTTCCCTGCCTGACGCCATCAACATAATCCTTGACCGTAAGCGAGTTCGCACGTTTTGATTTTAGTTTATTCACCAGTTCAGCATTGATCTGGTCGGGCTGTTCAACTCCTTCCATAATGCTCAATGCCGATTTATGCTTTTTCTCCATCTTTAATTCAAATTTCAAATTTCGATTGTCCGATTGTTCAAAATTACTCCAAATAAATTTTACCACTGCGTTTTTAATAGTCGCCTGAAAATTCCTACCTTTGCACCCCGAAACCTCTTCGTAGCTCAGTTGGTAGAGCAATTGACTCTTAATCAATGGGTCCCA
>JBAXRP010000400.1:0-3084 GCA_037131145.1 Bacteroidota bacterium | reverse complement strand
ATGTAAGCGTTCAGTCCACACAAGTGGGTCCGGTTTTTGGTGATGTTTGTGCAAGGTTTGTTGGAACTAAAGGAATTGCTGAAGCTCATTATTCCGGTGGAGTTTTTATTAAGGGCGAAAAAGAATGGGATTCAGGGGTGGTAAGAGGAGGCATTGCGCTTTCTCCACAGCAAATAGCTTCAGGTTCCTCGCTCTCATCACTTGATGATGCGGACAAAAATAAAGGGAAATCATTTATTAATAGCATAGAAACAGGCCATTATCTCAATCAGCTCCGGTCTGGATGCGATTCAACGCTTTCTGCGATTCTCGGAAGAGAAGCTTCAACAAGGCAAGAACATGTTACGTGGGATGAAATTGATTTTTCATCTGAAAAAATAGACCCCAAATTAGATTTAACACAATTCGATAAAAAATAGTAGTTATGAAACAAAAAAAATATTTATTGGTAATTGTTATATTTATAATGACATCTAACATTTCTATTTCAGCTGATAATAAAGGAATTCTGAAAAATAAGGAAGCGCAGAACAATATTACACTTGGAGTAATTATTGGTGGCAATAATCCTGAAGAAGAGTTAAAACAAGTGAAGGACTTGGGGTTTTCTTTTTGCCAATTAATCGTTTCTGAATATTCGCATGAATTAGCTCAACGATTACATGAATCAATTGAGAAGTACAAAGTATATCCCACTACGCTTATTTGTATGGGACCGGGAAACTATGCCTGGAATTTCACCGAAGGTCCTTCAACCATTGGTCTAGTCCCCCGCGAATTCAGGGAAGCACGCATTAAACGGTTACACCAGGGAATTGATTTCTGTAATGAAGTTGGAATTCCGGCTATACATGCTCATTTCGGATTTATACCTGAAAATCCGAAAGATTCACTTTATGTTGAATTCATCAAAATAATGAAAGAGATAGGAAAATATGCGTTAGAGCGTAGAATTGACGTTTATTTTGAAACAGGGCAGGAAACACCAATCACTCTTCTTCGGGCCATAACCGATATTGGCACAGGAAATTTATTTATAAACTGCGACGTGGCAAATCTGGTAATGTATGGCAAATCAAATTCGCTGGATGGAGTAAAGATTTTAAGCAAATACGTTAAAGCAATTCATGCGAAAGACGGGAAATACCCTACAAACCCTTATGAATTAGGTAAAGAAGTGCCGATCCCGCAAGGAGAAGTTAATTTTCCTGCAATTGTTGCCTATTTAAAACAGATAAATTATAAAGGCAATATCACTATTGAATATGAACTTGCTGAAAAAAATTATCAATACATTATAAAGACAAAAAAATATTTAGAAAAATTGATTTTAACAACCAAATAAATTTCAACAATGAAACTTACCTCAAAAGAGAGGGTCAACTTTGCAATGAACTTGCAAAAACCAGATAGAATTCCTTTAATGTGTCAATTCAGTATTGGAAGCATGATGCATCAACTCAAGCCTAATCCTGTGGAATTTTGGTACGATAAAAATGTTTTTGCAAATGGGTTGGTCGAATTATGTCAAAAATTCAGGTTCGATGGAATCCTAGTAAGTCTTCATGGTCATTCGGATAAATGGAGAAAGGATTTGATCAGTTATGAATTAATTGAAGAAGGAAGCTACAAACTAACTTATTCAGACCGGACCGAAGTTCATTCCTGGACCGATCTGCCATTGGTTACATTCAAACAGAAAAAAATCCTAAAGGCGATTGATAATATTGATATTGAGCAGGATATCCCATCAGAGATCAACTACATTCCAGTATCTGGCAATCTCTACTTCGATCTGGATAAGGAGTCTATGTTCGATATATTTGATACGATCTACGCAAAGGTAGGAGATTCGGTTTCTATTCATGGAGAAATTACCTCTCCGTTTGACTATTTCCTTGATCTGTTAGGCTACGAAAACGGATTACTTGCGCTCATTATGGAGCCTGAAAAATGCAAGTTAATCCTGAATAAATATGCCAACGGTATCAGGCAATTAGCCGCTAAAATGTGTGATCAGCACATCGACGCAATCAAAATTTCCTCTCCGTTTGCAGGTATGGGATTTATTTCCATGGAAGATTACCGCGAATTTGTTTTGCCCTATGAACGAAAAATCATTGAGTCCATCCGTGCCAAAGGTATTCATGTATATATTCACACCTGTGGCTCAATCGGTGACCGGTTGGAGCTGATGCGTGAAAGCAGAACCTCCGGACTGGAGTGTTTAGACCCAATTCCCGTAGGCAATGTTGATTTGGAAGATGCTTTTAAGCGGATAGGAAGCGACCTGTTTATAAAAGGTAATATTGATTCAGTCAATACTCTTCTATTTGCAGACGATGAAAAAGCTGAAACCGATGTGAAAAAAGTCATTGATACAGGCAAAAGCATGGGTAAAGGCTTTATTCTGAGTACCGCATGTTCCATTGCTCCGATGGTCACAAAAGAGCGATTAATGATGCTTTCCCAACTGATTGACAGATATGGACAATACACATGATGATAGTATCAGATAGTCTTTGCAGCACATAAGATTAATATTCAGACAATTAAATACTAAGAAAGAATTTTCAATTAGAAAATTAAATATATGGAATTATCCCGGGATTTATCAGATTATAGCAGCATGATTACCAATATGTTCAGTATTCCACTAAACGATCAGGAGTGGGAAAAGTACCGGTTAAGTGAAGAACAGATTGCATTCTTTCAGGAAAATGGATATGTGTCGAACATAAAACTACTGGAGGAAGATCAGGTTGAACAACTTAACAGAGAGTTGTTAGAAGTAATGGATCCTGGCCATCCAGATCATGACTTGCTTTATGAGTTTCATTCCAACGAATCGGCAGACCCGGATCGGGTTCTTTTTCACTCACTTGGACATTGGCGAATGACACCGGGCTTTCACGATGTAATCTGGAACCCTGCATTTGTTATGGCAGCACACCAACTCATGGGTCAAAAAGGCGTTCGTTTCTGGCATGACCAATTGTTCTGCAAACCCGCGAAACACGGGGGAGTTGTTGCATGGCATCAGGATTATTCCTATTGGACCCGCACAACGCCAATGCAGCATTT
>JBAXRP010000399.1:0-3110 GCA_037131145.1 Bacteroidota bacterium | reverse complement strand
GAACGTGAAGAGATAATTCCCTCGCTCTCTGAGGCATCATCCTTTTTTAATGTTTATCCGAATCCGACCACAGGTAACTTTACGATTGAATTGTCCAATAAAATTGATGAGGCATCTATCGTAAATGTCATAATTTATGCTATGAGCGGAGAGAAAACGCTGAACGCACAAATCGCTGGCGAAAGGAAACATGAATTTTCGCTGGATGGATACCCGACAGGGATCTATCTCATCAGGGTTTTCAATGCAGAAAATCAGGGAACATTTAAAGTTGTTAAACTATAAAAAGGATTCTGCAAACGGAGTAAATAGCGCCATTAACTATCTGTTTATCAATTGCCACGACTTTAAGGTCGTGGCAATTCGAAGATCGCGCGAATTTCTACTGCTTTATCAGTTTCTCCACGCCCATTTTATCGCCTGCTAATACCCGGATAAAATACACGCCTTTTGGTTTTCCTGTGAGATCGAAATCGTATTGCCGTTGTCCAAAAAGTTTACGTTGCATCACTATTTCGCCCAACATGCTATGGACTTCCAAATGAATAATCTGAGTTGTTTCAAAATCAATCATTTTGAGAGTAAAGACGCCGAAAGTGGGGTTGGGAGATATGGTAAATAAATCTGACGCCTCATTTATCTTCGTGGTATTAATCTCATTTGGAAGTTCTTCTTCATTTAGTGTTATCGCGCTTTTGTTTAACATGCAGTAGCTTGAGTTCGTTGTGATGGACGCCTTCATGTATCCACCGTTTTCAACTTTTGTTGCCGTTTGAAGCAGTATGTTTCCTCCGGAGATAAAAGTGGCGCTTCCTCCGGTTTTGATAGTAATGTTGGATACATTGATGGTTTGTGCGGCGTTAAAGCAAGTGTCAGTTCCTGTATTGATTGTTAACCCTGAAACTGTCAATATTGAAGGCATGGTTATAAATTCAATTCCTAAACCGTATGCTGTTCCTATGCTATTGGTAGCGTAAGATTTTACGTAATAAATAGTTCCGGGTGCGAGGGCGTTAAGATTGCTGGTAAACGCGCCCACTCCTGTACCATTTGTGGTAATCCCCACATAGTTAATAACAGTAGGGTTTGGCGTTGTACTCCAAACCAAGCCGCGGGCAGTAACTACTGCGCCGCCATCATCTGTTACATTTCCTCCGCCAACAGCGGTTGTTGCTGTAATTCCGGTTATTGATGAAGTAGATACAGTGGGAAGAACAGCAGGATCTACATATTTGAAGCAGCGAACACTCATACTGTAGCTTGCATCTTGAAAGCCTGACCACATGTCGCCGTTATCGTAGTTCAATTGCCGGAAATATCTGAAATCATACCACCAGCCTTGAGAAGTATAAAAGAAGGCATTTAAACCCATACCGGTAAAATTACCGGCGCCATCTTTCAAACCGCCAGGTAGCCCATTGAATCCAATCGAATTTGTGGCCAGGGCGTTCGGAGCATACCACAAACCGTTGTTGCTTTCAATTGTGCCCGTTGTTTTCATTTTACCTCCGATAGTATCTCCCACAATTAGCATAAGCCATTGCCAGTCATCGTATGCGGGTATATGCCAGCCAACCGGGCAAATGCCTTGGGCTCCCAACTCATTGGAATACTGCATCATCTCATTCCATTGATAAAGGCCTCCATAAATATTACAATTTGAAGGATTGTCTCCGTAACAATGCTTTTCAATGACGCCATTATTTGTTTGATTTGTTGTGCCAGGGATCATGACGCCAACTTTCAGGTTTTCAGTAATCCAGCATTGGTTGCCAATTTGCACAGTGTTATAAACGTTGCCGTCAGCGTCAGTTACGGTGTATGCGCCGCAAACGCTACTCCTGCTGGCTGAAGGTTTGATTTTTTCCTTTCCGTTTAAGGAAGAGGATTCATCCTCAAGCCCACTCCTATCAGGATGATGTTTTATGGAGACGTTTGTTCTTGATCCGTTCTGGGCAGTACAAAACAATGCTGCCAAAAGGATTAGCGCTGAAAAGATTGCTTTTTTCATGGTAATTGGTTTTTTCAATGGTGAATTCAACCACAAATGTAACTTTTAAATCAGACAGATGCAGAGATTCAGCGATGAATAAATATTGTTTTAAAGTGGTTCAAATAAACTACGCTGAAAAATTGATATGAATTTTGGGGATAAACTATTAACTATTTTTACTGCAAAGCAGTTATTGAATTATTATCAATCACGGGCATCTTGAAAGTATTTTTTTATATAGGGACAAGTATTTGTTTCCGGAAGAAAAATTTTGTACCTTTCCCCACCTTTTTAAAATCTGTTTTTATGCGGGTTGTCATTGTAGATGATGAGGATCATGTTCGGGATTCACTTTCGAAACTTTTAGCCAGGCATTGTCAACAAGCCACGGTTGTTGGAACGGCTTGCAGTGTGGCCGGCGGGATCAGGGTTGTTCAGGAACTTCGCCCCGACCTGGTGTTACTCGACATACAAATGTCCGACGGAACCGGGTTCGACCTGCTTACTTCGCTGGCTCCGGTTGATTTCAAAGTCATTTTCATCACAGCTTATGATCAATATGCCCTTCAGGCTTTTCGTTTCAGCGCCCTCGATTATCTCCTGAAACCTGTTAACCCGGAACATCTTGTTGCCTCTGTCAACCGCGCCGGTTCGCTGCTCAGGGATCATTTCAACATGCAGATGGATGCACTGTACGAAAACCTGAAATCTATTTCCCGGCAGGATAAGAAAATCATCTTGAAAACTACAGATCAAATCCATCTGCTCGACCTGAAAAGCATTGTGTGCTGCGAATCCGACAGTTGTTACACCACAGTCCATACGAAAGAAGGCGGACGAATCATGGTTTCAAAAACCCTGAAGGAATACGAGGAAATGCTATCGGGGTGCGGTTTTTACCGGGTCCATAAATCCTACGTGATCAACCTTGCCCACATCAAACGATTCGAAAAACCGGATGGCGGGTACATCGTTTTAACCAATGACCTGAAAATCCCGGTGGCATCGCGGAAGCGTGAAGAGATGATGGAGTTGCTCGAGCGGATGGCGGAATGAGAAGAAGTTCAAGGTTCAAGGTTCAAGGTTCAAGGTTCAAGGTTCGAGGTTCAAGGTTCAA
>JBAXRP010000398.1:0-3116 GCA_037131145.1 Bacteroidota bacterium | reverse complement strand
TCAGCCCTTTAAACAGCTCTTTGTTGCCTTTGAAAATATTTTTCAGGATAGATACAGAAAGCGATTTACCAAACCGGCGGGGGCGGGAGAGAAAGAAAATACCCGAATCATCGGTAGCCAACTGATGGAAAAAATCTGTTTTATCGGCATAAAACAGGTTCTTTTCCCTGATATTCTCGAAAGTATATGCACTTGTAGTAATTGCCTGATACATACGGATCCCTTTTATCTGGCTAAAAACCAGAATACAAAGGTAAGGGAATGGGTGGGAAAAACAATAAACCCTGCCTTTTTCGTCACCGCACCTCAACGCTGCCATCTAACAACCTAAAACGCTGCCACCCTCCCGGGATAGTTGGTTTATCAGGGGTTGCATAAGGGGTAATAAAAGGTGATTCCGATGAGGATGTCCCGATTTCAGAATAGGATTCCCAACGGAGGGTTAAATTGCGTGTTTCTTTGTTGATCATCGGGAAATAGGAGCCGGAAGGGAGTTTCCCGCCTGTTTTTATATGGATTCGATATCCATATAAAAACAAAGAAGCGGGCATCAGTTTCCTGACACCCGCCAACAACCATCGGTGTAATACTTCGCCGTCGGTCGTTTCCCGCCTTAAAGCGTTAATCCGGGGATTACCCGTCCTGATATTTCTGTTGTAGTTTTTTCCCTTCATATTCCCGGTAGCTCGGACCACGGATCTCCACTTTGATCGAATAGTGGAAGATTCGGTCTAATATCGCTTTGGTGGAGATCGGATCTCCCAGATAATCTGCCCAGTCGACTTCTTCCACGTTGGTTGTAAAGATCAAGGATTTGTGCAGTTTGTACCGCTCATCGATGACCTTAAAAAGTAGGTGAGCCTCTTTGATTATCTGTAATTCTAATCGATCGTGGCCCATTTCGTCAATGACCAGCAGATCCGGATTCAGGTACTTTCGCATCCGTTTCAAGAGGGTCTTTTCGTATACCCCTGTATTTAAATCATTCAACATTCCGGCACAACTGGTGTAAAACACTTTATATCCTTTTTCACAGGCAATCAGGGCTAAACTTTGCGCGAGATGGCTCTTGCCTACGCCGTTTCCCCCGTAGAAAAGTACCGAAGCCCGCTGGCGCATAAAATCCATCGTTGCCAGATCCATAATCAGTTTCTTCCGCAATTTGGGTTGAAAAGGAAAATCAAAATCAGCGAGTAACTTGAAGGGTTGTGGTAACCGGCTCTCCTGTGTCCGATACCGGATGCTTCTCTCCCGGTGTGCATGGGTTTCTATCTGGACAACCTCGTACAAAAAGTCATAAAATCCAACCCCTGAAGCATTGGCTTTTTCAATCAGCGATTCGTATTGGAGGGGTAAAGACTTTAACCCCAGATACCGGCAGTTTTCTAAAAAAGCAGCGTGTTGTTTATTCATCATTTCTTTATTCATTTTCTATTGATCAGGTGTATCGGTCGGTATGTTGTCGTTTTCAAGGCCAGGAAACAAGTCCCACTCATTCTTTTTGGTGGCATTGAGCGAAAGAAAATTCTCAATCGACGAGGAGTCATATACTTTATGCTGCAGGGCCCGCCGGATGGCCATCACGATGTCCTCTGCATAATAATTGACTTTCAGCGAGAGTAGCTTCCGTAAATGATGGGTATAACTGCCCGGTTTATGCCGCTTGATCTGTTCCAGGTACGATTTCATCTCCGGGCCAAAAACCTCCAGACGGCTCGTGAGTTCACCGGGGCTCAGGCTAACCTTCCGGCTGCCTGGCTGAGTTCGTCCGACATATCGCTCCTTGCTGCCTTTCTCCGCGATGGCATATCGGCCGATCTCCTCACAGGAGGGCGAGTAAATCACGATCACCGTATCACTCAAACGGATCATACAGGTTTCAAACAGATACGCTTTGGGAACCGCGTAAAAATAACCCTCATACGCTATACACGACTCGTTGTTCACCACCCGGTATTCCAGTTGCGAGGTGTCATACTGGGCCTTGGGCAAAACCTGCAAAAACGGAAGCTCTTCCTGGTATCGGTCGATCGGCCGCCTGCGGGTGGTGCGATGGATACGCAGATCGTTCTTTTCCTGCAGCCATTGTTTTAAACATTCCTTCAGATGCTCTTTGTTTAAAAACGTACGGGCATTTAAAAAGTTGGTTTCCAGATAGTAAAACGGCCTTTCTATTTTCAGGTCCTCCGTGGGCTTTCCCGGATGGATGGCCAGCGGCTGAAAACGATAGAAAGTTGCAAATTCTGCAAATTTTTTGTTGAACACCGGACGGCCCATCTCCCAGCGATCCACGCAGGCCTTCTGGTTATCCCCCTGGATTTGCAGGGTTACCCCGTCAAAATAGATAAATGTGTTGACCAGGCAGATAAACAGCGTTCGCTGGGTCTTGTCATCCACCACTACGATATACTGACGGCGGCTGTACCCCAAAATGAAACTGAAAAAGGTGACCTTCTCCCGCTTGCCACTCTCCGTAAATTCAATGGTATAGTCGCTCCAGTCATGGTATCCCCGCTGCCCGGGAGAGGTCTCGATACAAAAAATCGGTTCATCGACTTTCTTTCCCCGGATTTGCGACAGGTACCCGGCCAATATCGTGATCCCTCCCTGGTACCCCTTTTCCAGGATCAACTCGTAAATGCGCTGATTGGTTGCCGGAGGGTCGGTATATAGCTCCAGCAGCTCCCCGATGTACTCCTTGTGCGGATCCAGCTTTGCGCTGCTCCTCGGTTTGGCGGCAAGGAACTTTTGTGCGGTTCCGATAGAACGGTTCTGTTCATTGATCCCCAGAATACGCGCCACCCGCTCGCGGCTGACGTTGAACTCCCGTGCCAGGCGCCGCACGGACCAGCCTCTTGCATGAAGCGTGACCAGGTTGTTTTCCAAGGTTTCATCTTTCATTCTGCTTGTGTTTTTTTATGAATAAGAGTTGCGATTGCCAAGGCTTTTTCGGACACCTGTTTCAGATTCGGATGTAAAATCATTCTTTCCGTTTCACTTAAGGCCTCTGTGTGAATATGGCTGTATTGGCTGAAAAAAATGTTTTGTTGCAGGTGCAGATGTACGGTCGATTTCAGCAGCAGGTTGCCATGCTTGCCTAGCCGGCTGTCCTGGAT
>JBAXRP010000397.1:0-3120 GCA_037131145.1 Bacteroidota bacterium | reverse complement strand
GATCGCAGAAAAAATCATCTTTGAACGAACCTTAAACACCCGAACCGATTCGATCATTCACCTTGAACCCGCAACCTTGAACCTTGAACCCGGAACCTATCTGCTGCTCCTGAAAGCCACTGATCCTTCCGTCGAGGCGGTTGAAATGAAGCGCATTTTTACCGTTTTTTCATCGAGGTCAAAAGAAATTCCCGAAAACAAATTCTTATGGTTTGCGCCGCTGAAAACATCCGGGGAACCCGGAGAAAAAGCCCGGTTTCAAATCGGATCGAAGGAGGATAATGTTAATGTTCTTTATGAAATAACCTGCCACGACAGCCTGATTTCACGCGAATGGATCAAAATGAACGACCAGGCAATGCTGGTGGAAACGCCGATTACCGAACAGTTGCGCGGAGATTTCGCCGTCAATTTTGTTTTTGTCAAACAGAACCGGGTTTTTCAGCAAAGCCAGATAGTGAATGTTCCATACCCTAACCGGAAACTCAATATAAAGTTTGAATCTTTCAGGAATAAAATTGAACCGGGGGCAAAAGAGACGTGGAAGATCAGCATCGCCGCGCCAACCGGAAAACCGGCATTTGCTGAGTTTCTTGCAGGAATGTACGACGCTTCTCTCGATGTTTTCCGCGAAAATCAATGGAGTTTTAATATTTATGAGCGGTTTTCAGGAATGACGCCCTGGGATGCCGAGCATGCTTTCAGCGCCTCTTCGGGAATTTCGCGAGCGCCTAATCAAGGTTATGAAGGGTATTCATTTCATCCAAACCTGCAGTTGAACTGGTTTGGGTTTAACTATTTTTATGGACATGGCAGGAATACGCGTTATGCCAGAGGCGGACAGGAAAAAATGCTGACAATGGATATGGGCGCGGTTCAGGGAAAAGTTGCCCCCGGAATATCTCAAAATCAGGCGCCAAATTCGCCGGCGTCCAATGAAAATACTGCGGTGAACGCCAGCACAAACAAAACCGAAACCGCTGAAAAACCGAAACCAAAATCGCCTCCGGTGCAAGTGCGCCGCGACTTTCGTGAAACCGCCTTTTTCTATCCGTCGCTGATAACCGATTCAACCGGAAATCTTGTTTTGCAGTTTACAGCGCCGGAATCGCTTACACGCTGGAAAATGTTAGGGCTTGCTCACACTCAAAATCTCGAATATGACCTGATTGAAAAAGAGCTGATCACTCAAAAGGAGCTGATGGTTTTCCCAAATGCGCCGCGTTTTGTGCGGCAAGGCGATACAGTCATTTTCAGCGCCAAGGTTGCTAACCTTTCAAGTAATGATCTTTCCGGAAATATTTCTCTTGATCTGTCGGATGCGATTACCCTCCAATCCTTTAATAAACTTATTGATACTACGGAAAATCCAGGATCGGGAAGCAGAATTCATCCGATGAAGATTTTGAAAAGTCAGAGCGTTTCAACTTCCTGGAAAATTATAATCCCGGTTTCAACCGATCTTTCTGTATTGCGTTATCGCGTTACAGCCGTTTCAGGCGCTTTCAGCGACGGCGAGGAAAAGGCAATCCCGGTTCTGACTAACAGAATGCTCGTCACCGAATCGCTGCCATTGCCGGTAAGAGGAAAAGGAACGACTTCGTTTTTATTCAGGAAACTTACAGAATCTGGAAAACAGGGCGACAAAGACTCTACCTTGAAAAATCACAAACTGACGCTCGAATTTGCCTCAAATCCTGCCTGGTATGCCATCCAGGCGCTTCCAACTCTTAACGATCAGCAATATGAAACCGCCGACGCTATCTTTTCGGCTTACTGGTCAAACAGCGTTGCCTATTTCATCGCCAATTCCAACCCACGAATCATGTCGGTTTTCGAAGCCTGGAAAACATTATCGCCCGACGCGCTGAAATCAAATCTTTCAAAAAACGAACAACTGAAATCTGCCCTTTTGCAGGAAACTCCATGGGTGATGGAGGCAAATACCGAAAGCGAAAGGAAACAGAAACTCGGCATTTATTTCGACGCCAACAGGATTGAAGAAAATCTTCAGACTAATTTTTCAAAACTGATAAAACTCCAAACGCCCAATGGCGGCTGGGCATGGATGCCTGGGATGCGTGAAAACCGCTATACCACCCAAGCCATTGTCACCGGATTTGGCAAGCTGCATCATCTCGGGATTAAAAAAATTACAGACGATCCTTTGACCCGGAAAATGGCGCTTAAAGCAATCAGTTATCTCGACAAACAACTCGTTAAAGATTATATTGACCTTAAAAAATATGATCCAAACTGGAAGAAAAATAATCATGTGGGAGCTACTCAGATTCAATATTTTTATGCCCGCAGCTTTTTTATGAACGACGCCGGATTTCAGATTCCCGACCCCGGAAAAGATTTCAATGAAGCTTTTGAATATTTTAAAACCCAGTCGCAGAAATACTGGTTGCAGCAGGATCGCTATATTCAGGGGATGATTGCCATTGCATTGCATCGCCTTGGAAATACGGAAATTCCGGCTTTGATTTTGAAATCGCAGTCGGAAAAAGCGCTTCATTCCGACGAAATGGGGATGTACTGGGCGTCGGATCAGGGTTATTACTGGTATCAGGCTCCGCTCGAAACACAAACGCTGATGATCGAAGCTTACGACGAGGTTTCACGCGATGAACAATCAGTGGAAGAGATGAAAATCTGGTTGCTGAAACAAAAGCAAACTCAGTCATGGCGGTCATCACGGGCTACTTTGGAGGCGTGTTACTCGCTGCTTCTCCGCGGAACGGATCTTCTTGATCCGGGAAAGGAGGGAGGCAACGTAACAATCACTCTTGGAAATGAAAAAATTGATTCCGACAAACTCACTGATGTTAAAAAAGAGGCGGGAACAGGTTATTTCCAGGTATCCTGGATGGGAAATGAGATAAAACCGGATATGGGAAAAATCACCGTTTCAAAGTCGGGGCAAGGCGTAGCATGGGGTGCGGTTTACTGGCAATATTTTGAAAACATTGACAAGATTACGTCGGCTTCAACGCCGCTGCATCTCGAAAAGAAATTGTTTGTGGAGGTGAATACGCCATCGGGACCTCAGTTGGAAGTGATTACGAAGGACGAGGGACGAGGGACGAGGGACGAGGGACGAGGGACGAGGGACGA
>JBAXRP010000396.1:0-3145 GCA_037131145.1 Bacteroidota bacterium | reverse complement strand
TGATAACTGTATCGTTGAAAATAACCGAACCGCCATCGCCGAATTTCCACTCCCGGTAGGTAATCGGAACCTGGTTTTCCTGCGCCAGATCAGTAAAGTGAGTTGAATCGCCGAAACACACAGTATTCGTAGTAAAATTGGCAACAGGGGCAGCATGAACATTTATTGAAAGTTGATGATCCGCCGAAATAATGGCGCCACCGGAACTTGTTTTGATAGTTAGTGTAACCTGATAAGTTCCAGGAGCGAATTTATGGCTAACAGTATCGCGATATGCTGTGTAATCAAGGGTTTTTGTGTCGCCAAAGTTCCAATGCCAGGATGTAATTCTGTTCACCGGCGACGAACCATCAAGGAATGAAATGGAATCGCTGGAACAATTGAATGAATTGAGTTGGGAAAAGGCTGCTGTTATACACGCTACGCTCACCTCTTTTACAATAGAATCGGTACATCCGTGCGAATTGGTTACAATAAGTTTAACAGGATAGTCGCCAGGATTTGCATAAACATGCATTGTATCCCCCTTCGCCGGAGGCGTGATTGCTATCGAAGGCGTTCCATCGCCCCAAATCCATTTCCACTTTGCAATAGTTCCAAAACCTGGTTTCGACTTATCAACAAATCTTACGGTATCAACACAGGTAAGCGTTTGGAAAGTAAAATCGGGTTCGGCAAGTTTGCGCGCATGAACAATTCTGAACAAACTGTCAACACAATTATTTGAATTCCATGCTTTAAGCGAAACCACAAAAGTACCGGTCTGGCTAAACTCATGTTCGGGTTCGTACATGGTTGAAAAGTTATTGGGACCAGAGTCGGGATCGCCGAAATCCCATCGCAGCGAATACAAAGTATCGCCGGCAGCGCGATTAATCGCCTGGAAATGGGTTGCAGTTCCGAAACAAGCGGTATCATAATCAAAGGTAAGGTCATAACCGGGCTTCACATATACATTTTCAACGTCGGTATCTTTACATCCGTAATTATCGGTTACCATCAGAGTAACAGAATATGTAGTGTCATTAGAGCCGAAATGATGTTGCGGATTAATACCATTGAAAGTTGATCCGGGTTCAAATATCCAAATCCTTGAGTTAATAAAAGCGCCTCCATAAGCCTGGGACGAATCCTGGAAATCAACTTCATTTGCAGGGCAGAAATAACTCTGCCAGTTGAAAGCCGAAAGTGGTTTATATCTCACAACCATCTGCTTTGTAACTGTATCGCTGCAATTAAAAAGATTTGTAACGATCAGAGTAACGTTGAAGGTTCCTGCGGTTTGATAAGCGTGTTTTGGATTTTGGATAGTGGAGGTTCCGTTGTCGCCAAAGTTCCAGAGCCATGATTTAATTGAGCTGTTTGGCGCTATTGATAAATCGGTGAACTGCGTTGTGTCCTGCATACATGCTACAGAATTTTGAAAATCGGCAATTGGTTTCGGATTGGTTATAACCATGATCGCCGTATCCTTTCCACACTGATTTGAATTTGTCACATGAAGTGTGACCCAATAGTTTCCGGGCGTATTGAAAATGTGGGTAGGGTTTTCCAGCGTCGAAATGTTATTGGCGCCGCTGGAGGGATCTCCGAAATTCCATGCCCAGGCAACGATAGTTCCGGCGGCGGTTGTTGAACTATCGGTAAACTGGGTAGGGCTTTGAATGCAGGATGAATCAACCGTAAACGACGCGAACGGAGTTGCATTAACGGTAACAGACTTTCTGATACTATCGAGACATCCGTTGGCATTGGTAGCGATTAATTTGACAGAGTAAATCCCGCCATTCTGATAAACATGTATAGGATTCTGCAGAGTGGAACTATTTCCGGCGCCTGATATTGGTTCTCCAAAATTCCATATCCATGAAATGATTGGCAGTCCTCCGTTGAGTTGCGACAAATCGGTAAACTGCACCGGAAGCAATGCACACGATGCTGTACTAAAAGCAAAATTTGCCAGCGGGCGGGGCGCTACCGATACAGGATTTATCATCTGGGCAACACAGTCATCACTGGTAGTTATAATCAGCTTAACATTAAAATTACCGCTGTTTAAAAATTTATGTTTCACGTTTGGATTGCCCTGGAACGGAATGACCACCGGGGCTGATCCATCCCCGAAATCCCATGTCCATTGATTAATATAACCATGAACAGTTGTGGAAAGATCGGTAAACTGCACCGAATCGCCGGCACAATTTGAAACGCCGTATGAGAACAAGGCGTTTGGTTTACCCCATACATTTGCAGGCTTCGTAGTGTCTTTAACGCATCCTGCGGTATTCGTAACCGTAAGCTTTACATTGTATAAACCAGCGTTCAGGTAAAGATGAACCGGATCTTCAGCCTGCGAGGTTTGTCCGTCGCCGAACTCCCATAAATAAGTTGTAATAGTTCCAAAGGCTGTTGTTGATTGGTTTGTGAATGTAGTGGAAGAACCCTTGCATACATTATCTACACTAAAATCGGTAAATGGACGATCATTCACGGAAACGTTAAATAGCGTAGGATTCGTTGAATTGCAGCCGGAAACATTAGAATAATTTACCGAAACGGTTTGATTACCGGTGGCAAACCAATTTACATATACGGTATTTGTTCCGGTTCCGTTCACAATCTGACCGCCCGCCGAAACCGTCCAGATATATCCCGACATTCCCGGCTGGGTTGAGTAAACCAGGCTGTTTTCGCTGCGGCAAACAGTATCGGGACCGGCAATTGCAGGCGCCGGCGAGGGGTTCACAAATACATTGATTACGGTTGGGAAGATGGCTTCACAACCATTCACGTCGGTATAGGAAACGCTTACCGACTGAAACCCTGGAGAATTCCATTGAATGGTAGCGGTATAATCATTTACGCCGCCGCCGCCGGTTATAACGCCGCCAGCCGAAGTGGTCCACACATAACCGGAATTTCCGGGAGCGGTACTATAAACATTGTTCGCCGAGCCAATACAAACCGAAAGGTTGCCAACAATCAGTGGAACCGGCAAAGGCGTCACGGAAACCTGATAAATTGTTGGCGTTACAGCTTCACAACCAAAATAATTGGTATATGTTACTGTAACAGTATGATTTCCGATTGTATTCCAGATTACGGTAAGGTGATTTGTGCCCTGACCTCCGGCAATTGTTCCTCC
>JBAXRP010000395.1:0-3150 GCA_037131145.1 Bacteroidota bacterium | reverse complement strand
AACTTACCAACTTACCAACTTACCAACTTACCAACTTACCAACTTACCAACTAACATCATGTCCACAACCGTCACAGTAGGCCTCGGAAGCTGCGGAATTGCAGCAGGAGCAAATAAAACCTACGAAAAAATAAAAGCCCTGAAAGAAAGTGATAAACTCGATTTCGAATTGCGCAAAACCAGTTGCGTGGGAATGTGCTACCGCGAGCCATTGGTTGAAATTACCGACGACGCCGGCACGTATCTATATGGTGAGGTTGATGCCGACCGCGCAGTTGAAGTGATTGAAAAACACATCAACCAGCATGATCCAATTCGCGATTATATCGTTTACACCGATCTGTTTGATGCGCCTGAAAATAATTTTCTTAACGATCAGGTGAAGATAGTTCTCAGGAATTGCGGTTATATCGATCCTGAATCAATCGCTGAATATGAAGCCCGGAAAGGGTATCAAGCCATTAAAACTATTGTCGCTGAAAAAATCAGTCGCGAAATTGTTATTGACACCATTCTCAAATCCGGCATACGAGGTCGCGGTGGCGGCGGCTTTCCTACCGGTTTGAAATGGAAATTTGCATTCAACAATAAATCTTCCGAAAAATATGTAATATGCAACGCCGATGAAGGAGACCCAGGCGCTTTTATGGATCGCTCGGTTCTTGAGGGAGATCCACATTCCGTTCTCGAAGGAATGATCATTGCCGCTTATACCATTGAGGCTACCGGAGGCGTGATTTATTGCCGCGCCGAATACCCCCTGGCAATTAAGCGACTTAAAATTGCAATTCAACAGGCGCATGAAAAAGGCTATCTCGGGAAAAATATATTTGGGATCGACGGTTTTAACTTTGACATATATATAAAGGAGGGCGCCGGCGCTTTTGTTTGCGGCGAGGAAACTGCTCTTATCGCCTCAATCGAAGGAGAACGAGGGATGCCGCGTAAACGCCCGCCATTTCCGGCAGTTTCAGGTTTGTGGAAAAAACCTACAAACATTAATAACGTTGAGACTTTTGCAAATATTCCATGGATCATCATTAATGGAGCTGCGGCTTATGCCCGTTATGGCACTGAAAAAAGCAAAGGCACAAAAGTTTTTGCCCTTGCCGGAAAAGTAAAACATTCTGGTTTGGTTGAAGTCCCAATGGGAATGACCATCCGCGATGTTATTTTTAAACTTGGCGGCGGCATAAAATTAGATAAGCGGTTCAAGGCTGTTCAAATGGGCGGTCCCTCAGGAGGTTGTATTCCAGAATTTCTGGCGGATACAATTGTGGATTATGATTCAGTAAACGCTACCGGAGCAATCATGGGTTCCGGCGGAATGGTTGTTATGGATGAAACAACCTGCATGGTGGATGTCGCAAAATTCTTTCTCGATTTCACCTGCAAGGAAAGTTGTGGAAAATGTACTTTCTGCAGGCTCGGAACCAAACGTATGCTCGAAATTCTTGACCGCATTACCAATGGACATGGACAGCAGGGCGATCTTGAAAAACTTGATGAACTCGCAAGCCAGATTAAGGATAACTCTCTTTGCGGACTTGGACAAACGGCGCCAAACCCGGTTCTTACTACTATCCGGTATTTCAGGGATGAATATGAAGCGCATATCACTCATAAGAAATGCCCCGCAAAAGTGTGCCGCCCATTACTTACCTATACCGTTGATGAGAATACTTGCACCGGATGTATGGTTTGCCTGAAAAACTGTCCGGTAAAAGCAATTACCGGCGAACGCAAAAAAACACATTTCATCAATCAGAATCTATGCACCAAATGCGGCGTTTGCTTCTCAAAATGCAAATTTAACGCAATCACCCTCTCCTGATTTTTCTTATTCCAACTTACCAACTTACCAGCTTACCAACTTACCAACTTATCAACTTACCAACTTACCAACTTTTATCACATGTCCGAAAACTCTCTGAATATAATTCTCAACGGAAATATTGTTAAAGGTTTCCAGGGTGAAACCATCCTTGACCTTGCAAAAAGACATGGGATTGAAATTCCCACCCTTTGTCATGACGACCGCCTCGAACCATTTTCCTCATGCTATCTGTGTGTGGTTGAAGTTGAAGGAATACGAGGACATCAGCCTTCATGCTCAACACGGTTAACCGATGGCATGAAGATTATAACGGATAATGAATCAATTAGAAAATCTAGAAAAATAGCTCTTGAACTGTTGCTTAGTAACCATTATGCCGATTGTATCGGTCCATGTAAGCAGACTTGTCCGGCAGGCGTGGATGTGCAGGGATACATTTCACTCATAGATAAAGGATTGTACAATGAAGCCGTTGCCTTGATCAAGGAAACCAATCCTTTGCCGGCAATTTGCGGACGCGTTTGCGTTCGTCCATGTGAAGCCGAATGTCGCAGGAATCTGCTGAATGAAGGAGCGCCGGTAGGTATAGATTATTTAAAACGGTTCGCCGCTGATTATGATCTCAATTCTCCGGCAAAATTTGTCCCGTCAGTGAAACCGTCAACAGGAAAAAAAGTTGCTGTGATTGGCGCAGGTCCGGGCGGACTTTCTGTTGGTCATTTTCTACAGATCGAAGGGCATCAGGCAGATATTTTCGAAGCGGCTCCAAATCCAGGCGGCTGGCTTAGATATGGAATTCCTGAATACCGGCTTCCAAATGATATTCTGGATCAAGAGGTCAAAAACATTACCGATCTTGGCGTAAATATCTTTTATCAAAAACGGCTTGGCGATAACCTGAGCTACCAGGAAATAACCAAAAATTACGACGCAACCATACTCACTATAGGTTCACAAACAGGAACCGGAGTTGGTTGCGAAGGCGACGACGCGCTCAACGTGTATTCCGGCATTGATTTTCTGAAAAACATGGAAGTTACTGGTCAGAGGTATGATTTTCGCGGTAAGACAATCGCTGTTGTTGGTGGAGGGAATACCGCCATGGATTGTTGCCGCACTTCCATCCGCTGCAACGCTGATAAAGTTTTTGTAATCTATCGCCGCACCGAAAAAGAGATGCCTGCTAACCCTATTGAAATCCATGAATCAAAACTTGAAGGCGTAGAATACCTCTTTCTTACATTGCCTAAAAAAGTAAATAAAAATATTGCCGGAGAAGTGGAATCTGTTACCTGCATCAAAATGGAATTAGG
>JBAXRP010000394.1:0-3189 GCA_037131145.1 Bacteroidota bacterium | reverse complement strand
CGGGGCAGTGCGCTTCCGGATCAGGACAGTTTATTGAGAATATTTCGCGTTACCTGGGACTTGCCATCGAAGATGTTGGCGAAACTTCCCTCAAATCGGTGAACCCGGAAACGCCTTCAGGGATATGTTCAGTGTTAGCCGAAACCGACGTGATCAATATGGTTTCGAGAGGCATAGCAACCCCGGATATTATAAAAGGGATTCACCTCTCAATCGCCAATAAAATAGTGAAACTTCTATCATCGCTCAAGGCGACATCGCCGGTGGTACTTACTGGCGGTATGGCAATGAATATCGGGATGATCCAGGCGGTAAAGGAATTGGTGGACGAAAGCAAACTCAACCTTGAAATCATGGCGCACGGGGATTCAATATATGCCGGCGCAATCGGAGCCGCCTTGTGGGGAGGGTTCAGACATTTTAAACTTACAGGAGAAAAGAATTATGAACGACAATCTTGACGCGCTATTCAAGCCCAGGGCTGTAGCCCTTATCGGAGCGTCGCAGAAAGAGCTTTCAATAGGGAATGTAATCATCAAAAACCTGCTGCATTACCGGTTCAGGGGTCCGGTTTATCCGATAAATCCAAAGGTTGACGAGATTCGCGGATTGAAAGCCTATCCCTCTGTGCTCGATATTCCGGGCAAGGTTGATCTTGCCCATATTGTGATCCCGCCTCCTTTCGTACCTGAAGAGGTTGAAAACTGCGGAAAGAAGGGAATTAAGGCAATCATCATCAACACGGCGGGATTTAAAGAGATGGGCGCTGAAGGACAGGCGCTGGAAGATGACTTCCTTTCAAGAGCCAGGAAATACGGGATAAGAATTGTTGGTCCGAACTGCCAGGGAATCATCAACTCCGACCCTGAGTTTAATGCCTATTGCAACTTTACCTTCACTTTTCCTCAGCCCGGTCATATTTCAGTGGTAGCTCAGAGCGGCGGCGTTGGCGCGGTGATAATGCAGGCTTTCCATGATATGGGTATTGGTCAGAGGATGTATGCCTCCAATGGAAACGGATCGGATGTTTCAATCACCGAAATCATCAGTTATTACGGAAAGGACGACCAAACAAAGGCTGTTGTACTCTATGCTGAAAGTCTTGAAAATCCGCAGGAATTTATCGCAGTGGCAAAGCAGGTAACAGCCCGGAAACCAATTCTGGCGATTATTGCCGGAAGAACCGACAAGGGAGCAGAAGCCTCACGGTCGCACATCGGGGGATTGGCTGGCAACATTTCACTCGATTTAATTTACAAAAAAGCAGGGATCCTTACCTTCGGTAGTCAGGAAGATTTATGCCACGCCGCGGTGGCGCTCTCTTCGCAACCAGTTCCAAAAGGCAAAAAAGTTGGAATTATTACCAATACCGGCGGACCTTCGGTAATCGCTATTGATGAACTGGTGAGTTGCGGAATGGAAATTCCTGCTCTTTCAGAAAATGCCGCCGCAGTTTTAAAAGGAACCATGCTCGAATCGGCTTCCATACGAAACCCGCTGGATGTTGTTGCAACCGCCGGTCCCGGTCATTTTAAAAGCGCGCTCGAAGTTATGATGAAGGAGCCGCAGTTTGATAGTATTTACATCAATTTTGTCACTCCGCCTTTCGTTGACTGCGAAAATGTTGCCCGCGAGATAGCGGCAGCGGCAAAGGCTGGAAACAAACCTATTGTATGTAATTACATGACCGATAAACAGAAATGGGCGGGTACTTCAAAAATTCTGAAGGAGGGAGGAATACCAACTTTTGATTTTGCCGAAACAGCCGCGCGGGCTCTCCACGCGCTTGTGAGGTACAACGAAATAAGGTCGGCGAAGGAAGGAGAGGTGAAACGCTTCACGGATGTAAATAAAGAAAAGGTGAAATCAATTCTTGAAAACGCCATTTCACTGAAACGCGAAATTCTTTCGGCAACAGAAGTTTATACCATTCTCGAAGCATACAGAGTTCCGTTTGCTCCCTGGAAAGTTGCGAATGATGTTAAAGCCGCCGTTGCAATGGCAGCCGAGATCGGATTTCCTGTTGTTATTAAAGCTGATTCCGAACAAATCATTCACAAAAGCGATGTGGGCGGCGTAACCATAAATATTCAGAATGAACGGGAGGCGAAAGATGTTTCCGAAAGGATGAAAAGAGACCTTGGAGACGGAATCAGGTTTTTTGTGCAGAAATTTCTTCCCAAGGGGCGGGAACTGATAATCGGAGCAAAAGCTGTTGATGGAGTTGGCAACATTATCATGTTCGGACTGGGCGGTATTTTTGTGGAAATACTGAAAGATGTTGTTTTTTCCATCAGCCCCGTTAGCGACGTTGAAGCGCTGGAAATGATCACTTCCATTAAAGCTGAACCGCTTATCCGGGGATTCAGAGGTGAAAAAGGAATTAATATTGAGAAAACATCAGAGATAATTCAACGGATATCCATGCTGGCAACAGATTTCCCAGTTATTAAAGAGCTTGATCTCAACCCTTTGTTTGCATCGGATGGCAACATTTGCGTTGTGGATTCGAGAATTATTATTGAGACTGCTCCGAAAAATGATTATAATAATTGACATTTGGCTAAAGCCGGGTATATAAGCGCCTTGAATTGCCACGACCTTAAGATCGTGGCAATTGATAATCAGCTTCGTAGTTGGCTTTAGCCAAAAAAAAATACTTTTCTGAATAGTTTCATTATTCAGCTTGAAATTGAACTTTAAACTAAACTCAAAACCATGGAAAGTCAGAACAAGAAAATCGGAATCATAGGATTGGGTCCCATTGGACAAACATTGGCTGTTCACTTCAAACATGCCGGATGTGAAGTTGCCATTACCGACCTCGACAGGGAAAAACTAAGCCTAATCATGCAGGAAGGGATTGAAATCGTCAATCATCTCGAGAAGAAGTCATTTTTCAAACACGTTTATTATTCGGTGGAGGAGATGCTTGAGCATGATTTTGACATTCTGATTTCTGCGGTGAAAGATTATCATGTTGATCATATTGTCAAGATTTTAAAAGAAAATCTTACCAAAAGCGTTTTCCTGCTTAGCGCCCAGAACGGTATTGATATTCGAAAAAAATATCTCAGCCATTTTCCGAACTCTGCAATTCTCAGAATGGTAATCAATTTTGCCGGCAACCTTCAGGCTCCTAACGTTACGGCAATAAACTTCTTTAATCCCCCGAATTATATCGGTTCA
>JBAXRP010000393.1:0-3194 GCA_037131145.1 Bacteroidota bacterium | reverse complement strand
TGGATAACAAATTTACTCACTTAGCATGAAAGAACGCAATTTGCAGGTTAAATAAATCTGAAGTTTCTGATTGAGTAGTTTTATGATGCATAACGATATCGATGTTAAACGATAGACAATCAATGAATAACGAAAAATAGTTAGGAGGGTGTATTGGTGGCCTGGAAACGCGTCACGTGTCATGTGTGAGCACCAAGTTATTGATGGCCCAGTAATGACCATGTATGCTGACCGGCCGTTATTGTTTTATAGCTGTAAGTGAATTTTTCGCAGGTACCTGTGCGGAAATTTCGAGTTTAATAAAAGTGCGGTGGGTTTTTGTTGAAAAAGTTTCAATCAATGATTTTGGAAATATTCTCCTCCAATTCCTTTGACAACTTACTTAAATTCAACGTAGGAAGTAATAAGGGGGGATATCCTGAAAGCGTCGAGAGGGTTCCGATATAAGCGCGAACATAAGGGAAAACGATTGAAGGCGCATTGCCTACAAAGTAATCCATGAGATCTTTATCCTCAATTCCGGAAAAATTAAACATGGATTCGGATAATACCCGAATGAGTATTTCTTCTTTTTGATTACTTACTAAAGTTTCTATAACCAGCTTGAACACATTAGTTTTGATGTAGTGTTCTCCACTTAGTTTAAAATTTACATTAAGATTTGCTCCTCTTTCAAGTGAGAAATCAAAATCACTTTTAGTGATTTTAAAATTTGCAAATCGAAATGCTGCCACTTCAGAATTCGTCATGCTGCTAATCTATAATTAATGTATGAATCTCTTGGTTTATCTTTTTCAAAATCCAGAGATGTCAGGAAATTAAAAGGGAAAGTCGCTTGGGTATTTATTGTATAAGGCCTGCCTTGTAGGATAGTATCCTCAATACCCGTACAGATATACGGATTATTTCTCCTTTGAAACATCTTTTCGTCAAATATTGAATAATCTGAAATGAAACATAAGGAACCATTGAAGGCAAGATCATAAAACCCCAAAGTAATTTCCGAATCAAATGAACTAAAAGACTCACTGATCAGTAGTTTAGGATCATTCACATGGATAAAGTGAGTTTCAGAACATTCATCAAAGTAATATGATGACTTTTCTACGTTTGGGAATCTCTCAAACAATGACTTTATCGTAAAATCAATATACTCAATTAGATTCATATCCAAAGGCTTTTTTAAGGATTGAAGTGACTTCTAAGGCTAAATTATAAGCTTTGTCACTCGTGGGTTTATCTATTGAAATGGCTTTGTAATCCGAATTTGTGCGAAGACTCTTTAATTCGTTTATTTTATTTTTAAAGGTGCTCGCACTGATAGTCTCACTTTTCTCGATAAGCTTACGATGCAGGAATTCGATCACATATTCATGTTCAGTTTTCTGTCTGGATAGGTCGGCTTTCCTTAAACTATAAATGGATACATCATCAACATTGAAAATTTCGACGACAATGTATTTAACCACCTGGAAGCAATAATAATAGCTGCAATGTATGCTTGAGCAATAATGATAATTCGGCCATTCCTTTAAGAGTTTTGCCGCATCGAAATTAAGAGTTGCTTTATCCCGGAGAAGTGTGGACATATAATTTCGTCCGATTGGGCGTCAAAATTACACAAATATTACAATACCAAGTCGATTTACTTCAGAATATTTCTTTTTGCTTCCTCAGAGGTGCAAATGAAATATTCCGGCGCTCCCATAATATCCCCATCAAGGTTAACGAAAACATACTCCTTAATCCGCCGAAAGTGAAAAAGTGATATCCGAAAGAGAACGAATTTTGAAATTTGTTTTCCTTTCGCGTTTCCTTTCATGGTCTTCGGTGCATAGATGTGAATGGTCATGTGGTTATAAATTAATGCGTTACGGAAAGTGTTTCCAAATTTTGGAAACACTTTCCACCTGCAAAATATGTATGCCGGCCCGGCGGTTTCCGGATGGACACCGATTTGCTTTATCTCATTCCTTGCCTTCAGGGAGAAATGCCATCCGCAGTCAGGGGAAAATCCTGAGGAAGATCGTGAGGGTAAAACGTGATGAATTTCGCTTTTCTTTACGAATTTCCGTCACGATTTTCCTTGCGTTTTACCTTAACGTTTTACTTTTACAATTTCCTAACGACGTTATTCTCGGACGCTAATTCCAATACAAAAAGGTAACAAAAATTAACTTTTTTTAACATATGACGCAACTTTTGATGATCTGTCTTTAGCTCATGTACAACCTAAAATCATATCATATGTTACAGCTTTCTTATTACCATGAGCTTCTCGATGGGATCTTCTATGAACTGGAGCGGTACTCTTGTTTCAGGATCTTTTATCGAACTGTCGCGCGCACAAACGAAAGCGGTGATTCTTTCGTGCTTGATAGCGTGAACCGGATGAATGACCCTGAACTATTTGGCAAGGCCCTGGAAAAACTGATCACCGAGGTGAGGGCCCGCATGATGGCCGGGATGAAGGTCGTAACGATAATGCGTAATGAAGAACGTAATGAAGATCGGGAGGAAGGTCGATCGTTACCTCGACTTGAAAAAACTGGTGCTGGAACCGGGCCGAACACCGGCGCTTACGGTTAAATCCTGGGGAATTGACGGGGATGTTTACCTGTTCCATCCTCAACGGGTAATCAGGGGGGATGTGCCGGAGAACGTTCAGAATATCCCGGCATCGGTATTATCCCAGGCTGCTGAATTCGCACGTACCTGGTTCGAGCAAATTGACGAGGCCGCCGCAAGAGCACGCGCGGTTCTGGCTGCATCCTGGATCAGGACCGAAGAGGGGAACAAACCGGCAGGTACGCCTGCTTTTACCGAAACGAAGATTGACCAGGGAAGTATCTCAGAACCCCGGGGCAGGGGAAACGGTAGCAAGCCATCCGCCAGGGAAAAAATTGTGTTGAACTGCAGTGTGAACAGGCTGGGTCTGCATCTGAAGCTGCTTTACGAGGAGGGATTTTTCCAGAACACCACTAAAGTGGACCTCTGTAAAATCATCTCAAAGTTTATCTGCACCGGCAAGCAGGAAGAGATAAGCTACCGCAGCCTCAAGAACGCGATGGATGCCCCCAAAGAACAGTCAATCAGGCTATTCGTGGAAACATGGGGGAATTATCTTGACAGAGCCGAAAATGCCATGTATGCCTGTTGACAGGTAGATCGTGAGGAAGGTCGTAAGGAAGGTC
>JBAXRP010000392.1:0-3217 GCA_037131145.1 Bacteroidota bacterium | reverse complement strand
GACTTGAACCTACCAGGCCGGCACTCTCAGCAATAGCCAGAAACACAAATTGCGTTTGGCCCGAAGTCTGCGAAAGTCCTGCTGCCAATTGGTCCAGAGGGATAGATGTACTGAGCTCCAATGGTTCAAATGAGATCCTGTTTAAAAAAAAACCTTCAGCTTCCAACGAATAAAGCGCATTTATTTCGGGTTCGAGCCTGCCGGTTTTTATCGCATAGTCCGGAACTTTTGATCCATCCGACGGCTTATAAACCAGCGCTTCTCCCAAAGCCAGGAATTCTCCGTAGCGGCTTTTGCAGTCGTCGAATCCGTCGCCAATGGCTCCAATACCGATTGCGTAATGATCGGCACTAAATTTGATTTTTCGGTTGTCAGCAGCAGTGAAACCTGAAGTGAGGGACAAAGCCGGATTCCCGCCAGGGTGAACTTTCATCTGCCCTTCTGCTAAAATCTCATTTTCAAACCTGAACCCTTTGATCTCCAAAAAACCGGATTCCGTTTCAACGGACTGGGTTGCTTCGGGAGTTCCTTCGGTGAGCATACTTATCATGCCGACCATTTCCAGAACTTCGGAAACAGCGTGTGATAATTCTTCCAGAACGAACAACCCACCAATTTTCTTGATTTTTTTGTACTGACCAACCAAAATCCTGATACCGGCGGAACTCAGGTATTGCACTCCAGCCATATTCAGGATCAGGCGATAAGAGCCTTCCCTGACAAGGTTGTTCAGGTAATCGTCGAGATGCCCGGCCCAGTTGGCATCAAGTCGTCCTTTGAGGAATATCCGCTGTTCCCTGCCGGGAATATCTTTTCGTATATCAAGTTTATTCTCCATGCTATTTTTATTTTCGAGATGCTGGTTTCATGATTTTGAGTGTAGGGAATGTTTTAAAAATCTGGTCAGGAACAAGGATTTTATAATACTGTGCAGCTTCGAGGCTTATGATGTAATTCGTATTCTCAACAGTACGGTAAGGAATTTCAGCCGGATTTTTGCCTGATAATACGTCAACGCCTATTAGCCCGGCTTCAAAACCAGCCTGAAAATAGTCCCGGCCACAAACGGCAACAGCCCCCTGTTTCATTTGAGGAGTCACGAAACTATAATATGGAATCTTGCTGTCATGCGCTACTTTCAGTATGGCGGCACTTGAACTACCAGTGAGATTATCCGAAATCTGGCAGAAAACTTCAATCCGTTGCGCTACCAGCGAATTGGCTGCGTCGAGTACTTCGGTGGCAGAATTTGCAGGAACGGCTACCAGTTTTATTCCATGTTTCTTAGCAGCTATTTCCAGGTTGCTTTTAAAGGACACCGAATTCACCTCAACGGGTGTAAATACTGTTCCAACCCGCTTTATACCAGGGTGCAGAGTTTGAACCAGCTTAATAAGGCCATCAAAATCGCTCATGGTAGAAACACCACAAATGTTAGGCAGGTGATCCTCAAATGATTTTCCTAATCCGGCTGCCAACGGGTCCCCGACATTGGTAAAAACGATTTTTGCTTTTGGCAATTTCTTCGCCAGTAGCTGGGCTGTTGGGGTTGAAAGGGCAAATACCAGGTTCCATGTTTCATTGTTTACACTTTCGGCAATACTGTTGAGCGTTGCAATATCTCCCTGGGCATTGTAAACTTTAAGAGTGAAATCAATACCTTCCCTGAGTTTTTTTTCTTCGAGCGCTTGGCGTATCCCACTTTCACAATCTTCGGAATTCGGGCTATCCACATAATGAACCATGGCAAGTTTAAACATTGCGCCTGAGGTCAATTTTTGATGGAGCTTGTCTTTACTTATTTTCCAGTTTGAAAGATCAGAGAAAAGCAAAATGGCAGAAACAATTATTAAGGCTAATAATCCGCGGGATAATGATTTCATTGTTTCTGTTTATTTAATGATCCGTGTTGCCCTGGTAGTCAAAGTTTCCGGTACAACCAGACCTTGGTCTGAACAAGCCTTGCGGTTAATAATCAGATCATATTTTATGATTGGTTCGATATTAGGATTGGATGAAACTCTTCCTTTAAGTATTTCCACAGCTTTAAGCCCTGCCTGGTAGCCCCATTGGTCATAATTTGCTCCAAACCCAATGGCTGCGCCTTTTTCGGCCTGCAAAGGATCCGTAACAAACAGCGGAATCTTTTGCCCGGAAGCAAGTTTTGCCAGAACCGGTAATCCCAGGTACACGGTATTGTCCGCAGAAGTGACCAGGGCATCAATATGTTGTGTGGCTAAATATTGGCCGGCTTGCAGGATATCATTAGGACTGGTTACTGATGCGGTAATAAGTGTGATGCCTCTCCTGGAAAACTCTTTACTCAAAACTTTAACCGAATACTCCGCGTTCGGCTCAGCATTGTTATAAGGGATTCCGATGCGTTTCAAGCCAGGGATACATTCCAGCATCATGTCGGCAAATTCACCGACTTTTAATGGGTCGTAAACCCCATAAAGATTAGCAGGAGTACTTTTCAAACCCACCTGTTCAGGGCTAAAAGCAACAGTGAACACAACCGGAGTTGTGCGAATGGTCTGCGCTGCTGCCACCATGCAGGGTGTGCTGTTGGTGATAACCAGATCCACATTTTGTGAATTCAGCGATTGCAGTATCGTGTTGATCATTGAAAGATCACCTTGTGCATTGTTGTCAAGCACTTTGATGTTTTTTCCATCCACAAAACCTGAATCGGACAATGCCCGGAAAACACCGGCTTTGGCAGCATCCAGCACAGGGTCCTGGGTAATCTGAACATATCCGATCGTTATTTTATCCGGAGATGACTTACATGAAGCCAATATGGTCATTGATATGGCAAAGAAAAAAATATTTATGTGTCTCATATCTAAATAATTATAAAATAATTTAAGTAATAGTTGAAAGGCTTCCTATAAAATAGCATTTTTCATTTCCATTAATAAAGTAATTGAGGAACAGTCTTACCCGGAAAATTGGATTCGGAACCCGGCTTTCATTTTTATTCCTCTGAATATTAATTCTTTGCACTTGCGAAAATCTAAGACATTCCTCATGTTTCGCTGTTCATTATCCCAAGCTTTTCAAAACACCAGAAGATCAGCGATAGAACAACCCCTATGACGGCAGCCAAAGCCATTCCTCTGAGCTGGACCGATCCGATGTTGATACCAGCCCCGCTCACGCCTGCTACAAATGTAACCGCTCCCAGTGCCATATTCCGGTTATTACTGAAATC
>JBAXRP010000391.1:0-3219 GCA_037131145.1 Bacteroidota bacterium | reverse complement strand
ACATGCCCAAATTTTCTTAATTTCTGAAGAAAGTAGAAATCCTCTCCGCTAAGTTTCGGGGTCATCCCGCCAATGGAACGATAAGCCCAAACAGTCGCCGCCATTGCCGAACCAAGCGCCGAAAATGTATATGGCGACCCGATAAAAGCCATATTCAGAAAATAATGGCGCATGTATATTTCGTATCGCAATATGGCGCGATCGGCAGCTTCATCGCCAGTAGTGTTGTGATAATAAGGCGCCGATAAAGCCACCATCTTCTGATGGTTGGCAAAATTCCTTGCAATTGATAACAGGTAATCTGGCGAAAAACAGGTATCGGCGTCAATGCTTACAATAATATCGCCATTTTCGGCTTCACAACTGATGTAATCCATGATCGCCTTTCTCGCAAAACCTACGCCATGCCGTTTACCTGTCCATCCCAACCCTTTGGAAGAATGATCTAAAACAACCATTTCGCTTCCCTCCCACCCCTTTAACATTTCGAGGCTTTCCATATTATGGCGGCAAACCAACGATTTCACCGGATCAGACCACCACGAATCGGGTTGATTTATGCAGATTATCAGTTTAAAACGTCGGTATCTCTGAACGGAAATACAATTCAGGGTACGGAATAAAAAATCTGGCTCATCCATCACAGGAAGAGCCAGATATAGAAATGGAAGTTTTTTGCAATCCCCCTGATTAACGGGCGATATTGAGTTTATTGAATAATTCATCATCCTCCACAACTTCAACTGCCCTCAAAACCTCGTTATCATATTGATTGATAATGTTGAACAACTCATTCATATCCCAGAGTTTCTGGGCTATCAAACCCTTGATCTGAGATTTGATCAATTGCTCGGATGCAACGTAACCTGTGTCATTCTTCTTAACGCCCTCTTTCTTTGCATATTCAAAAAAATCTGCCATTAAAGCATCATCGCAAACGAATTTTGTATTGAAGGTAGTAAAGTCGGGATAGTTGGTTTTCAGGATATTTCTTGATTTGTCAACATAGTTGCCCACATAAGAATTGATCACGTTTTTCCTGCGAAGTTCAAGGTAATAATCGGAAAAAGGCGTTGAATCCCATGGAATAAAAACATCGGGCATAATCCCTCCGCCTCCGTAAACCACGCGTTTACCGGTTGTGTAATATTTGAGTGAGTCAGGGAATTTTATGCTGTCGGGATGAATCAACTCTCCATGTTTTACCCGCGTACTGAAATCGTCGTAATATTTATCAACACCGTCTTTATATGATTTCTGAATACATTTTCCCGAAGGGTTATAATACCTTGCCGTGGTTAAACGGATTTGCGAACTGTCGGGAAGCTGAAACGGGCGTTGTACAAGACCTTTGCCAAACGACCGTCTTCCAACGATAATGCCACGATCCAAATCCTGAATGGCGCCAGAAACAATTTCACTGGCAGAAGCTGAGTTTTCATTGATCATAATGACCAGTTTCCCCTGCTCAAACTGCCCCCGCGCTGTTGAATAAAAATCTTCGCGCGGACTACGAACTCCTTTTGTGTAAACAATAAGTTTTGAAGGACCAAGAAATTCGTCGGAAAGTTCAATGGCTGTTCCCATATAGCCTCCGGTATTATTTCTGAGGTCAAGGATCAGGCTTTTCAATCCCTGCTGTTTCAACTTCGTAATAGCTTCGTAGAACTCCTGCATGGAGGTTTGTGCGAATTTGTTAAGATTGATATAACCGATTCCTGGTTTTATCATGTATGCCGCATCAATGCTGGTAATGGGAATTTTATCTCTGGTGATTGTGAAATCAATAAGATCCTTTTTTCCCTTTCGGTAAATGGAAACGGTAACTTTCGTTCCACGTTTTCCGCGCAGGTGATCGAGCACGAACTGATTGGATATTTTTTTGTTTACAACAACCTCGCCTTCAATTTTGATAATCTTATCTCCCGACATGATGCCCAGCTTTTCCGAAGGACCGCCAGCTATTGAATGAACCACATTAATAGTATCTTTCAATATTTCAAACTGAACGCCAATTCCATCAAAGTTTCCTTCGAGAGGTTCATTGGCTTTCTTAACATCTTTTTTGGAAATATACATCGAGTGCGGATCTAATTCTTTCAGAGTTTCAATAATTGCTTTTTCTATCAAAACGGATTCATTTACCGTATCCACATAAGCATAATTGATCATCTGCATGGCGGCGTCGAATTTTTTCATACCGGCATTGGGGTCGGTTCGCTGAGCGCCTGCCTGAATAATAAAAATTGAACAAAAGGTTAAAACCAACAAATGTTTCAACCCTGAAATGGTGACTTTTTTACGGATATTCAACATAAAATGCTTGTTTTACTGATAATTGAGGTGACAAAGTTACTTTATTTTACTTTTGGGAGTTAAGCAGCCTCTATTTTAACTACTTTTATCTGGAATTATTATACTTTGCACGACGAAGAAAAGATAAAGATTTTCAGGAGTTTATTCTATCCTGCCCTATTTGTTGTCCTTTTATGGACAATCAAAGGCGCCGATGTTGTTTTCAATCTGGACCTATATCGTTTCGGACTATATCCGCTTCAAATAAAAGGTCTGCCGGGAATTTTCACCTCGCCGTTTCTCCACGCCGATTTTGCGCATTTATTTGCAAACACAATTCCACTGCTCATTCTGGGATCGCTGCTTTTTTATTTCTATCATGAAATCGCCTGGATGATGCTTGCGCTGTTGTATATCGTCACCGGAATCTGGGTTTGGGTTCTGGCAAGAGGCGGTGCGCCTCACATTGGCGCAAGCGGCGTGATTTACGGAATTGCATCTTTTTTGTTTTTCAGCGGTATAATCAGAAGAGAAAAAGGGCTGATGGTTATCACTTTACTGGTTGCATTTCTTTACGGAGGGTTAATATGGGGGGTGTTTCCTCAGCTTTTCCCAAATCAACCAATTTCCTGGGAGTCGCACCTGATGGGCTTACTGGCAGGTCTTGTTCTTGCTGTTTATTACCGTAATTTCGGTCCACAGCGAAAGGAATGGGACTGGGGCGACGACAATGATGATGATGATAAATCATGGTCCAACCCTCAGATAGACGATAATCCTTCTGAACAATGAGTCACTGATTCCATCAATATTTTTAATTTCCTCCACTGATTTGAACGCCTTGTGTTTTTGCCGGTAAACCATAATATTTTTTGTAACCGGAAAAGGAAAATATGGATGCCGGAGCAATTCCTTGAAAGTAAC
>JBAXRP010000390.1:0-3251 GCA_037131145.1 Bacteroidota bacterium | reverse complement strand
CCTATGCCAAATCATTTAACAATAAATACGATCGCACAGGAAGTTTGTTCGAATCACCATTCAGGCGGTTACAGGTAAATGATGAACGATATTTTAAGCGGTTGGTATTTTATATTCATAACAATCCTGTTCACCATGGTTTTTGTAAAACCATGTCAGATTATCCCTGGTCATCCTATTTGTCAATCATTTCGATTAATTCAACCAAAACACAAAGCAATAAAGTAATCGGCTGGTTTAACTCGAAAACAAAGTTTATTGAATTTCACCAGAAAAAACAGAACATTAATGGAATTGAAACAATGATAACCGAATGATCCTTTTTATTTAAACCCTACACCCAAACCCCTCGGTGTGCGCAGCACCCGAGGGTGTTTGGAAAACAAATGACCCGCGAAATTACCGAACTCGATTATGTTTCCCCGATCTGGAATAATGCAGAATGGCAGAATAACTATTATAAAAAGGAACTGGAGAGCGGAAGCGCTGACAATAGTATGGAATGGAATGAATGGCATCTGATCCGGATTATCCGAAATCTCAGGTATAAACCACCGCTCAGGATACTGGATGCTGTCTCTGGTATTTCCTTTTTGTCGGAATTTGCGGTTTATATTTATCCCTTATAAACAAATAAACCATGCACCGCCCCGACACCTCCCTCTTCCTTCTCTTCATCGAACCCCCAAAAGAAGAGAAATCAGAAACCCCTTTGATTGACGAACTCACCAGGATCATGCGGCTTGCACTTTCAGAAGCCAAATCTGGAATGTCAAATTATTTCGAACCCAATGAAGAGCCAGAATTTTATGAATGTGCTGGCTATAAAGGGTATCATCGCTCAGATTGCGGGGAAAGGTCAAAATCATGCGATTACCTGCTCAAAAACGGGATGATCACAAACAGCCTTTGCGTGTTTTACCTTCAGTATTACCGGAATTCAATTCCTGCTTCAGAAATGAACAAGGTGACGGAACTTGTGGCTTTCTATCAACATCTTTATCACGACACGCCTGAGATCCTTCAACGGGATATTCCCGACGAACCGGAAATAATACGGTTTTTTTAAACCCAAACCCCTCGATGTGCGTTGTTTGGAAAACTAATTTCAATATCTTTGTTTTTCCAAAACAGTTAATAATTGACAATAAATTCTACACGACCCAACCGGACCTTTGCGATCATTATAGACCATTTTGAAAAAGAAAAGTTTTATGATAGAATCAAAAACCATAAAGGAAGTTGGAATGGGAAAAGAAGTGTCAGGTGAAAAGTCTATTGATAATATTAACAAATCTAATTCTTAAAAAGCGCATTCGACAAATTCATTTCTTTCATTCAGGATTATCAATTGGTAACTTAAAAAACCATGCACCTTGCAATACGATCTCTTTATCAGTTACTCCCGAAAAGACAATTTAACATACCGGGTTACGGAGTTAAAAGAAAAAATTGAAGCTGAATACTTTGGATTTGCGAAAGAAGAATTGCAATGTTTCTTTGACAAGGATGAGATTAAAGGAATGGATGACTGGGAACACCGACTTTTGCAGGGATTAAAGAATTCTCACCTGCTTTTACTTATTCTTTCGCCTAATTATCTGTCAAGTCAATTTTGTGAAAAGGAAATTATAGAATATTTGAAGTATGAATATTCTCGTGCCACTCAAGGTGATGGTGTAGCCCAGATATATTTTATGGAAATACCGGGTTTAGATGAACCAGGGTTTCAAGCAGAGGCCAAAGCATGGTTGGAAAAAATCAGTCGCCGGCAACGGTTTGATTTCCGACCGTGTTTTAATGAAGGAGAAAAATCTTTAAAGGAGACGGAAGTCAGGGAGCGGCTGGAAGAACTTAAAATATCCCTGAATAACCGTATTACGCGAATGCGCAGGATTTCGAGTGCACTTGGAAATTTACCTGCACCTAACGCTCGATTTGTAGGCCGCGAGCGTGAAATGAACTTGTTGCATAAATCTGTCGGTTTAGGGAAATTTGGCGTTTTGACAGCAGTGCACGGCATGGGAGGAATGGGTAAAACAGCTATTGCTTTTCAGTATGCCTATGCTTTTGCTGATTTCTACCCGGGTGGACGCTGGCATATCGGATGTGCCAATGAAACCAGTTTAGCTGCTGCATTAAAAAAGCTTGAACTGGATCTGAAATTAACATTTACCGACGATGAAAAGAAAGATGATATCCGCGGTGCCAAGCGGATCATCAATGAATTGGAATCGCTTGCCAATAAAAGGAGAGAAACAAATACAGCGAACCGAAATTCATACAACCCCGCGGTTCTTCTTCTTTTAGACAATGTTGATCATGCAGAACTAATATTGCCGCCAAATTCTGATCTGATTACGGGTAAGGATTGGCTGAAAGTACTGGTAACAACCAGAATGGGACCGGAAGAACTTTGCGCTGATGAAACACGACTATCTTTACTTACAATTGATGAGCTCCCGGAGAGTGATGCGGTTAGTTTAATTGAAAGCTACCAGCCTGGCGGGAAATTTACAAACGATAGTGAAAAAGATAAAGCAGGAAAAATTGTGACACTACTTGGTTGTTATACACTTGCGGTGGAAATTGCGGCACTCTATCTTAATGAGATGAAGGGCAAGGTTTCCTGCTCAGCTTTTCTTGAATTGTTAGAAAGAGAGGGGGGCGTTTCAGGAGTTGAAATAGCCGGGATTAAAACTAAAAAATCAATTAATAAGACCAAACTTATTACTGCAACATTGACACCGACTCTTGAATTACTCTCCCCTGCTGAAACCCTTATTCTTAGCTATGCTTCCATCCTTCATCCAGATGCCATACCTATACCATGGTTAAGATACTTAACTAAAAAAGAATTTCCGGAATTTGGTAAAGATGCTGAACCTGGACTGGATGATCCCTGGCTTTCGACCATAAACCATTTGCTTAGTTTAAGGCTCTTGCAGATTGTGGATTTGGATGCCGATCAGCTTACCCCAAGAATTGTGAGAATGCATCGGGTGTTACAGGAGGTTGTCAAACAACCTGATCAATTTCAAGTCGGTTCTTTGATAATGTATGCATGGATCCGGTCAAGGTCGTTGAGAGAAACCTGGCATATTTATCAATCGAAATGGGAGATTGCTCCTTTAATTCTGTTTGTTGAAATGCTTGCCGAAAAAAATGTTGGTGGTGTCCATCGTATCATTGTCAGCCTTTGCTCATGGCTGCCTTTTGCTGCTTCAACTGAGACTCCGTTACGACTGATG
>JBAXRP010000389.1:0-3254 GCA_037131145.1 Bacteroidota bacterium | reverse complement strand
CAGATCCTTGAATTCAGCCAACGCTGGAAAGAGCCGCTTCACATCCTGATCAACAATGCCGCAACTGCTCCCAAACAGAGAACCGAAACTTCCGAAGGAATCGAAACACAATGGGCAACCAATGTTCTGGGGTATGTATGGATGATTCGTTATTTCAATCCTTTTATGCAGAATCAGCCTGACGCCAGAATTGTGAATGTGGCAAGCTATTGGGCAGGAGGTCTTGATCTGATGGATCCTGAATTTAGATCGCGATCCTACGACAATAACACAGCCTATCGTCAGGCTAAACAGGCAAACCGGATGTTGTCAGTGGCTTTTTCTGAAAATCTCAAACCATTTGGAATCACGGTTAATTCCTGTCACCCCGGAGATGTCAACTCAAAACTCAGCAATTCTTTTGGTTTCGGAGGACATGAAACGCCGGATGAAGGCGCTGCCACACCGCTGTTTCTGGCGCTTTCATCAAAAATGAAGGGAGTCTCCGGGTTGTATTACGAGCATCTCAGCCGGGTGACCTGCCAATATTCAAAAGCCAGGATCGAGATAAAAAACCTATTTGATCTGTGTAAGGATTATAAAGGTTTATAGCCGGTTCCTTACCTGGTTCCAACTATTGGTGATCAGAAAACTCTCATCCATGTTTTCCACCATTTTCTCAAATTTTTTCATCGGAATAGACATTGTGAGAGTATTCATGGGTACGCATGGTCTTGCTGAAACATCGAACATTCCGAGTATGGCTTTTGGATTTTCCTGTTCACCCTGAAACCAGGGCTGATGAACTATTGAGCCGCATCCCGAACCGAAGGGCGCAATCACGCCGTTTCCGTCAGGTTGGTCAAAATTGGCAAGGGTAAAAAGTCCTGATAAAACATCAGGTTTTGCAAAGAAAATAACGGCAAGCGGATTATCTTCGGGCGTTAACTGGTCAAAACGCTTGAAAATTATATAGCGTCCATTGGCTGGAATGCAGCGGATGTTGGACATTAGTTCCTTCACCATTTCCGGCGTTTTAATATACCGTTCACCTTCAAGTTCTCCCGGAATACCATGCGAAAGGAAATATTCGAATTTCGGCCGCAACTGATCTTCATACCCAAAGTAGCGGCGAGCTCCGCCACAACCAATAGTTTGAACGTTCCATGCCAGCGGCCTGCCTTTTCTGACAATAGCAAGCTCACACACTATACAATTATGGCTATCGGGCAGGTTGGCGCGGGCAGTATCACCCGGATCTTCAACATAGAAAAACGTAATTGGCAATTCACTTTCGCCAAAATATTTTGCCCATTTTTCGAGAAAGCGGTTTTTGAATTTGATGTCCATATAACGGAATTTGAGGTTTTTAATCTTTATCGTATAACGAATACTTATAGCTGGTGGTCTTTTATACCTATTTCCTGATCTGTCATTTGATAAAGGTTATTAACCAAGTCGTTAATAGTTTTATCAGTCTGTGAAATAAATGTTTGCAATTCTTTTGCTTTACCCTTCTGTTCGTTAAAAAATTGCAACCATTCAGATTGATCCTTCAACGACACTGATACCTTTTGTTTAACCAGCTCCTTCATGAAACTTTCAAAAGGCTGTGAAGGCCAATCTGAAAGATTTCCGTTAACATTTATCCCCGGCCACTTACTTTTCATCAAATGCAGAAAATTGAATTTATGACCAAAAAGCTCCTTTGTTTTCGCCAACATTATATCGGCTAAATTGACGAAGGGCATTTGCTGGTCCCTATTGATTTCAGGAATAGGCAATGATTTTATAATACTGGGCTTAACCTCTGCAAATATTTTTCCCTCCTGGGGACATTTCTGCCTGTAAATATAATTCATTAGCCTTGAATTTAAAATTACCAACAAGTACTTTAATTCATATTTGGAGGAGGTAATAATAAAAACAGAATTCTGTGGGTAATAGCAATGCTCATCATAAGTGGCTTTGAGATCTGAACTTGTTCTTCGCAGCAGAATTTTTGGCTCATTAATTCTTTGTTGGTTAGAAGGATACATGAGCCATTTCCCATATTTGATAAATGCATCGTTATTGAATTGGAGTAAATATTCCCTGAATGATTTGGCATTGTTTATTAAAAGCCAGGTGTTTGGGGTAATAAATCCAAGATAACCCTTTTGCTTCAGAAGGTTCAGCGCCAAAAGAGTAAAATAAAAGTATGTGTCTTTAATTTTCCCGGGAATAACCGGATATTTTTCCAGTAAGTATGTGAACGAAATCTGATCAAGTTGGGCGCCCCATGGCGGATTGCCTATGACTACATCAAACCCGAATTTTATGAACCCTTTACTATCAGGGTTTTTATAGTTATAACTGGGTTCTTCAGCAAAATCAATATTTTCGCGATGTTTGAAATCATGTGGTTTCCGGTAATTAGGAAAAACTGAAGTAAATTCGGCGAACCAGTCAAAAGCCCGGTCATGAGCAATTTCCGGGTCTTCAATAAGCGAATTTCCGCATTTAATATTTCCATCCAATGAGGTTAATTCTTTCCCTTTGTTAGCGGTTTTCAGCCAGAGAGAGAGTTTGGTGATTTCAACCGATTCACGATTGATATCAACACCATACAGGTTGTTTGTTAATATGTGACGGTCGAGTTCAAATACTTCCCTTTGCCCTAAGCGTAGAAGACTTAATTCATCGTTTACTTTTCGTCCTTCCTCAAATAAATAATCAAAAGCCTGGTTAAGAAACGCCCCGGAACCACAGGCCGGGTCAAGAACTTTAATTTGTCGTAGCTGTTCCTTATATGATTCCCAAAAAGCAATGTGTTTTTCGATGTTTTGGTTAAATGCCATCTTCTCATACATCTTCCCGGTTTCCCTGCTCTTTCGGCGAACAGGATGAACCGATGCGTAGTCATCTTTGGTTAGCTCTGGCAGGTTAAAAAAGCCAAGTTCGGTTTTACGGTCATTGAGCCAGCCACCAATTGCTTCTTTGACAATGCTTCTCGTAATATATTCAGGGGTATAGAAAATTCCATCTTTTTTTCGTTTGCCGTTTTTTCTAACATCTTGTTTTATTTCATCCGACAATGACTCTCCGATTCCTATCCGGGCTTTAATTTCCTCAATATCTGAAATTGATTGTTCGAAAATGTGACCAAGAATATTCACGTTCAAGTCGCTGCTAAAGTCTTTTTCAGATAGATTGATAAGTTTAAGGAGAATTTCATCTTTAATGGTATAATTATCCAATTCATCATCTTTCCTGAATAACCCTCCATTGAATTT
>JBAXRP010000388.1:0-3255 GCA_037131145.1 Bacteroidota bacterium | reverse complement strand
GGGTTTAAAACGGGTCTTTCAATTCTTTCTATAATCATTTCACCCCTTCGGGGTTGAAAAAACTTTGATTTGCTAAAATGTTGATTGGTTGCCAAATCCCGAAGGGATGACATAATTATAGATTGAAAAGATTGGGTTTGCAACCGAATCCCGAAGGGATGACATTATTATTGAAAGAGATTTAATGAGCCTTAATAACAAGCAACTTGTTTAAAGCAGATAAGAAGTATTAAACTTTATGGAACCCTCCTTCAATCCCAAAGTTAAAAATTATGAAACGCTCATTTAGCCTTTACGTTTTCATCCTTACAGTGTTTCTGATGTTTTCTGCATCCTTGGTAACCATTGCCCAGGATAACAAATCAAACAAACAACTGTCCGGGTCATGGGCGGGGGCATTATCAGTGCAGGGAGTCGAATTGCGCCTCGTTGCAAATATCAGTTTCAATGAAAACGACAGTATGATTGTAACTTTCGATAGTCCCGACCAGGGCGTGAAAGAGATTCCTTCAAGCAAAGTGGTTTTCAGAAACGACTCGATTTTTATATCAGTTAAAAAGATTGGAGGAAAATTCAGCGGGAAAATTCAACCTGATTTTACCGCTCTTGATGGCAGTTGGAACCAAAGTGGTATGTTGTTTCCTTTGAAGTTGGCTCACCTGGATAAGCCATTTATCCTAAACCGTCCGCAGGAACCTAAACCTCCGCTGCCTTACCGGTCAGTTGATGTAACATTTCACAATTCACAGGCAGGTATTGATCTTGCCGGAACCCTTACCATTCCTGAAAAAGAAGGGAGCTATCCCGTTGCAATTCTTGTATCAGGCTCAGGTCCACAGAACAGAGATGAAGAGCTGCTTGGACATAAACCTTTTCTGGTTTTGGCAGATTATCTTACCCGTCAAGGTATTGCAGTGTTGCGATATGACGACAGAGGCGTTGGAAAATCGGGTGGGATTTTCAAAACGGCAACTACCTACGATTTTGCTACCGACGCAGAAGCCGCAGTAGAATTTCTTAAGAAACGGCAGGACATTGACTCAACCCGCATCGGCATTATCGGACACAGCGAGGGCGGACTAATCGCGCCAATTGTGGCGTCGAGCCGGTCGGATGTGGCTTTCATTGTTCTAATGGCTGCTCCCGGACTTACCGGCGAGCGGATTCTCCTCACTCAGTCGGCGCTGATCTCTGCGGCAGAAGGGAATGATGAAGTTAGTGTAAAGGCCGCCGAAAAAATGAACCGGGATATCTATTCAGTATTAAAAAAGAACCATGACAATGAAAGGGCGGCAACGAAAATCCGCGCGTTATTTGCTTCTGCCGACAAGAAATACTCTACAGATACGAGCTATCACAAAATGTCGGAAACAGAACTTAATCTACAGATCGAAACGCTTACCTCCCCCTGGTTCCGCTGTTTTCTCACTCTCGATCCCGAACCCTGGTTATCGAAAGTGAAATGCCCTATCCTCGCCATAAATGGAAGTCTTGATCTTCAGGTATCGCCGAGAGAAAACCTCGAAGCCATTGAAAAAGCGATGATCTTTGGTGGAAATTCAAGTTACGTTATAGAAGAACTTCCGGGATTGAACCATCTGTTTCAGACAGCCAACACCGGAAGCCCGGTAGAGTATAATATAATTGAAGAAACTATTTCGCCTGTCGCGCTTGAATTGATTGGGAAGTGGATTCATACAAGTTTGCTGGGATTGAAGTGAGTTTATAAGTGAACGAGGAGACAAGATATACTGCGTTCCAGGTTCAAGGTTGACAATCATTTGCGATTTTTCCATATATTTGCCCCCAACCACAATCGCCTACTTTATGATGAAAAATTCACTGGACGCCATTTCTCCGGTTGATGGCAGATATACAATTGTAACCGGACCACTGGCGGCTTATTTTTCCGAGTCATCAATTATCCGGTATCGCCTGAAAGTGGAAGTGGAATATTTTATCGCCTTATGTAACCTTCCACTTCCCCACCTTAGCGACTTTCGGAAACAGGATTTTAATAAACTCCGGAATATATACAAGAAATTCACAACAGAAGACGCCGACAGGGTGAAGGAAATCGAAAAAACGACCAATCACGATGTTAAGGCTATCGAGTATTATATCAAGGAACGTTTCACCGAGCTTAAACTTGAAAAATTCAAAGAATTTATTCATTTCGGACTGACTTCGCAGGATATAAACAACACCGCTTTCCCAATGGCGCTGCGCGATGCATTCCGGGAGGTAATTGAACCTGAACTTGAAAAAATTTCCGGCGAATTGCTTTCGCGCTGCATGGATTGGCAGGTGATTCCAATGCTGGCGCATACACATGGACAACCGGCGTCTCCTACCACGGTTGGGAAAGAGCTATATGTTTTTGTTGAACGTTTGGCAATGCAGCAGGCGTTGCTTTCAACTATTCCATTTTCCGGCAAATTCGGAGGCGCTATCGGAAACTTCAATGCCCATCACGCCGCCTATCGGGATATTGACTGGGTTTTATTTGCCAACAATTTTGTGAATGATGTTCTGAAGCTGGAACGTTGTCAAACCACGACGCAAATTGAACATTATGATAATATGGCGGCGTTTTTCGACAACATGAAACGGATTAACACCATTTTGATTGACCTTGTGCGCGATCTGTGGACATACATTTCAATGGATTATTTGACGCAGAAGGTCAGAACGTCGGAAACAGGTTCATCAACGATGCCGCATAAAGTCAACCCAATTGATTTTGAAAATTCCGAAGGAAACCTTGGTATAGCCAATGCCATTTTTGAACATCTTTCGGCAAAACTGCCCATTTCGCGGCTTCAACGCGATTTAACTGACTCTACTGTGATCAGAAATATTGGCGTCCCTCTGGCTCACACCCTGATTGCCTATAAATCGTTGCAAAAAGGTCTCAGCAAAATCATAATAAATGAGACAAAACTCAAAAAAGACCTTAATGCCAACTGGGCTGTGGTTTCTGAAGCCATTCAAACCATTCTGCGTCGCGAAAATTATCCAAATCCTTATGAAGCTCTGAAAGAACTTACACGAGGTCACCTCCGCATCACGAAAGAAATATTGCATACTTTCATTGACAGCCTTGAAATACCCGAACCTGTGAAGGAAGAAATGAAAAAGATAACGCCTGAGAATTATACCGGGATTATCAGGTTTATGGATGTAATACGAGGGACGTAGGACGAAGGACGAGGGACGAGGGACGAGGGACGAAGGACGAGGGACGAAGGACGA
>JBAXRP010000387.1:0-3258 GCA_037131145.1 Bacteroidota bacterium | reverse complement strand
AACATACCAGTATTGTTTCTTTTGCAAAAGTAGCATAAAGCAGATACTAAGAAGGCGTCAAGCATACCGTAGAAATATACGGAACATTTAGTCGCCTGATTTTCGATATCCCGATAGATTTCATGATGGGCATACTTTTATCATTCGCTGGTTTTTTATCCGCAAAGTTTTTCAAAATGTAACGCAAAGCTTCACAAAAACGCTTTCCGGAAGGTTAAGTTGCAGCATTTGAAGTGATGGCATTGACTGCCTCTTTCGTTTTTCCTTTGAGATTTGGAACTTGGAATTTGGGATTTGGAATTTTGTAAATATGCAGTTTTTCCCCGTTTTGAGTAATTATCAATAATCTTGAGCCTACTCCGAAAAAGAAGCAATTTGGACTAAAGTCCAGTAACTATCTGTTTATCAATTGCCCCTACCTTAAGGTAGGGGCAATTCGGAGTGGGCTCAATCTTGTGGAAAACGGGATATAAGGCGCAGCCCCTTGTATCCCGTTTTTCATTTCTATTACAATGAACTACCGTTCAGGTAGTTCGCCAATTCTCCTAAAATTCAAAAGCTAATCCAATCTTTGGAATAAAGTTGAATTGATAAAAGCCAGGTGAAACAAATACGCTCCACCTTAAATTTGCTTCTTTTGTATAAAAAGACCATCCAAGATGAGGGTCGACAATAGGACCTTTGTCATCTCCCCAGGTATCTCCCGTCCACGTGCTCCATGAATATCCTCCTCTTAGCGAAACATAGGGATAACTCGTTTTGGATTCATTAATATTACGCAAGTTGAATCTCAATTGTAAATAAATGTTAATGGTTTCTGTATTGTAGGTAGAAAGACCAACACCGAGAGAAAAAGTATTTGAAAACTGGTATCCGTGCGTTGTAAAAACTTCAATAATTAGTTTTGGATCAATGTTTTTTGGGAATCTTCCTCCCACTGAGATTCCTGCGTCAAAGAAATATCCTTTGTTATGCTTTGCATAAGACTTTGGCGGAGCGCTTAGCGCTGCGGAACTCAGCAATAAAAGAAAAATGGTTATTCTGGTCTTCATCATGAGAATGGTTAGATCAGTAAATGAAGCATAACATAGGTGTAAAAATCCTGACCGGCTTCCTTATGGTCCTTATTTGAAATATCATGCTTGGTGACATTGCAGCCTGCAGCCAGAAATGCCTTATAAGCGCTATCAGTATTTTCGTACGGAACAATGGTATCGTCAGTGGCATGCAATAAAGTTATCTTTGCCTTAGGCGTCCAATTTGTTATTTTGCCATAAACAATCAGACTGTTTTTTCTTAATGCATTCCTGAACTTTTTTGTATTGGGGTTTGTAGTGTCAAACGCTTCGGGCGCCATAATTTTGGTAAGTTTTGTCTCCTTCATCATGGCTGTAACCTCGTCTGTTGTATATTTTTTTGAAATGATCCATTCGTTATAGTTAGAATAAAGGGGTTCGGCAAACATTTGCTTAAGGTCTAAATTTAAGTTCTCTCCATAATTGAGTCCCAGAACTAAAAGAGGAATTGTGACAGGCTGGCTGCTATAATCTTTTTTTACAAAAGCGTCATACGATTTTATCAAATCATAAGCGCCCCCGCCGGCAAATACCTGATCTATTACAAAAGCATCCTGATACAAAGGCTCTGTTTCTACAAATCGAAGAAAGGAGAGAGAAGCCTGCCCGCCTTGAGAATACCCCATTACAGTAACTTTGTGAGATACTTTTCTACTTATTGAAGCAAAATATTCTTTTGCCGCCAGAAGCATATCGGCAGAAACCTGACCTGTGCTTACAACATCATAATAAGGATGAACTTTATCTTTGGATGCTCCATATCCTATATAATCCGGGGCTACTACAACGTAACCAAAAAGGGAGAAAAGACCCTCGGTTACTGCCATTTTCTGAGATGGAACCTCGTAATTGGCTCCATAAGTATAATGAACCCCCAGAATAGTCCCCAATCGTTCATAATCTATATCTGCAGAGGGGTAAAATATTGCTCCTGAAGCAAGGATAGGCTCTCCATCAGGTCCAACGGTATTATAGACAATTGAAACTGCCTTTATTTTTTT
This sequence comes from Bacteroidota bacterium, assembly GCA_037131145.1. Classification (GTDB taxonomy): domain Bacteria; phylum Bacteroidota; class Bacteroidia; order Bacteroidales; family FEN-979; genus CAIVAT01. The sequence goes on along the minus strand of JBAXRP010000387.1, from coordinate 1,181 downwards.
ATTAGGCAATGCCTTGTAAAGCGTAGAATTTGGGTTTTGTTTAAGTCTGGTCGCTAAAGTGTATTTATCTATTACTTCAACTTTTTCAATTCTCTCCAGAAAGAGAAAATCTTCTAAGGGTTCTTTTTTACACGAATAGAAGGCGAAGATTACGACGGAGTACAAGAATAACTTTTTCATCTTACAGGATAGTGTTTGCAATTCGTATTTAAAAAAGAAATGCGCATGAGAGTTCCATACCCATTTGTTTCAAGGAAGAATAGTCTTTAGAATTAATCCTGTTCAGATTCCATCTGTACCTTCCCTCAATTTGAAATTTCCAGAGATCAAAACCAAACCCCGCGCTAACCCCGAAATATAATTTATTTATATCCGCCTTCACGAAATTTTCAGACACATCATCAAGCATGTAGAACAGGTCTCCTTCATACGCCACTATATATGATCCAAATACATTTCCTAAAATATATGGTCTGAAAATTTTACTTAATTGCAGTCCCAGCTTAAAACTAATTGGAATATCAATTGTCTGAATTGTTGTTATACAATCTGTTATGTAAATAAGATCTACATCTGTTGTTGAAGTTGTAAAAAGAATTTCAGGTACAATCGAGTAATTTACAAAAGCTCCTTTTTTATATTGAAATAAAGCTCCAAAACTCCAGCCCGGCTTTGGATCAAAGTCAGAATAATAGCCTTTGCCGTAGTTTTCCAAATGGATGTAATTGACGCCAGCTTTTATTCCAATTTTATACGGTCTTTCCTGACCGGAAACACTGCATATTGCGCAGGCAAATATTAATATCAGTAATGTCTTTCTCATATCCCTGTTGTAAGTTCTATGATGTTATAAACAATTCAGAAACATTAATTGGGTCTTAATCCTCTATCAACAGATCTAATATATGTTCAAGGTTCAAGGTTCAAGGTTCAAGGTTCAAGGTTCAAAGTTCAAAGTTCAAGGTTCAAGGTTGAGCCTACTCCGAAAAGTGGTTATAAAAATAAAAATTTGGCTAAAGCCCGGTATATCAGCAACTTGAATTGCCACTACCTTAAGGTAGTGGCAATTGATAACCAGATAGTTACTGGACTTTAGTCCAAATTGTTTCCTTTTCGGAGTAGGCTCAAGGTTCAAGGTTCAAGGTTCAAGGTTCAAGGTTCAAGGTTCAAAGTTCAAGGTT
>JBAXRP010000386.1:0-3260 GCA_037131145.1 Bacteroidota bacterium | reverse complement strand
AGGGATGACATGATTATAGAAAAAGAACGATCAAATTATTTTAAGCAGATAAGCAGCAAACATTATTATAAACCCGATTATGAAAATCCATTTTGCAGAAAAAAAAGTTTCAAGCGTTATCCTTTTTGTTGGTCTTATTTTCCTCACTCAGGAAATGAGTTTTTGCCAAAACAAGCCGAACCCCGCGCAACAACCTCAGGAAAAGAGCCAGACACTGACCCCCGCTCAGACCGCTACGATTAAAACTATTTTGTCGAAATACAACGCTTCAAAGTTAACTGAAGCGGATGCTAAGGCAATTCATGAGAAGCTCCGGGATGCCGGGATTCATGCAGGACCGGAAACCGGGGATGCTATTATTGCCGCAGGATTTGATCCGGAAAAATTAAGAACCCTTGATCCGCCAAAAAATCCGGATAATAAGGGAAAGTCAATCCCCATATCAACCGAAGAGAGGCTGAAAACGCTTCAGGAAAAAGTCATAAAACCACTGGCGCTGACCTCCACTCAGAATGAAACTGTGGTCAAAGCGTACAAAGAATTTTTTGCAAGCATGGAGAGCCTGAAGAAAGCCCAGGCAAATTCTCAACCGCCACTGGATAAATCAAAAGTTGAGCCCATTGAAAAAGCGAGGGATGAGAAGATCAGGCAGGTTTTATCAAAGGAACAATTTGTAAAATACCAGGAACTGGAAAAGGCTTCCCGTCCGGCAAAGCCAACAAAATCATAATGAATATCCGGAAAAATCAAATAAAACACACGGAAGTAGCCCTTATAATTTTTGTCTGGCTGGTACTTTTGCTCACGCCAATTTTGTTCAGAGAAGACAATAACAATCCTTTATGGCGCAGTGTGGCGAACCAGCTTGAAATTCTTGTTCCACTCTCGCTCCTGTTCCTTCTTAACCGGTTTTTATTGGTTCCGAAGTTATTGTTTAAAGGGAAAATAAAAGTTTACATTTTTTCATTGCTGGGAATTATTTTTTGCCTTACCGTGGGGTTACATATATACGATAATAATAGTAAAATTGAGCCGCTTCAAAAGGGCATTGAGGCAGATAAAAAGATTAGACCGCCACAGAATTATCCTCCCGACAGAAATGATTCCCGGCCTCCTCAGCCTGGGGAACCTCAGTCTGTGCAACGTCAACCGGGGCAACGCCAACCTGGGCAACGCCAGCCAGGGCAACGTCAGCCAAGACCAGTGCCCCCATTTGCCAATTTTTTAATATTTTCATTCCTTGTAGTGGGATTTGATACAGGTTTACGATCAGGACTTCGCTGGATAGAGGTTGAAAATGAAAAGGTAAAACTTGAAAGGGAGAATGTATCAAACCAGCTTGCTTTGCTGAAAACCCAGGTAAGTCCTCATTTTTTTATGAATACATTGAATAATATCCATTCCCTCGTGGATTCGAATACCGAAGAAGCCAAAAAGGCTATCATCAAACTTTCGAAGATGATGCGGTATCTTTTGTATGAGACGGAAACCGATAAAACAACTCTGAAAAAGGAGATTGAGTTTCTTGAAAGTTATGTTAATCTGATGAAGCTCAGGTTCACCGAGAAAGTCAGGATAAGCCTTAATCTTCCCGGCGTCATCCCCGACGCATCCATTCCTCCGTTCCTTTTCACATCATTTATTGAAAATGCGTTTAAACATGGTATCAGCTATAAAAATGAATCGTTTATAACAATTGATCTGATTCTTGGAAAAGAAAGGCTTTTGTTAACAGTAAAAAACAGCAAAACCGAGAAAAGCCAGATGAATGAATTTTCTGGCATCGGCATTGAAAATACGCGAAAACGATTGGCTTTGCTGTATGGCGATAACTACCATCTTGATATTATTGATAATGAATATATATTTACAGTGAACTTATCCATACCGTTATGATCAGATGCATTGCGATTGACGACGAGCCTTTAGCTTTACAGCAGATTGGCGGGTACATAAAAAAAACGCCGTTTCTCGAACTGGCAGGACTTTGCGACGGCGCCCTCCAAGCCATCGAATTACTTGAGGAAACTTCGGTTGACCTCATGTTTGTTGATATCAATATGCCGGATCTTTCAGGAATGGAATTCGTGAAAACCCTTGAAAACCCTCCCAAAATTGTTTTTGTAACGGCTTACAGCGAACACGCATTGGAAGGGTTCAGAGCCGATGCAATTGATTACCTGCTGAAACCGATTGACTATGGCGATTTTTTAAAGTCGGCAAACAAGGTAAAATCATGGTTCGATATGCAATCGCGGAAACCGGCGGAAGTGAGGAGCAATAAGGATTTTCTCTTTATCAAATCAGATTATAAAATCCTTAGAATTAACTTCGACGACATCAGATATATTGAGGCGATGAGTGAATATATCAGGATTCATCTCGTCAGTTCCAAACCGGTGATGACGCAGTTGAGCATGAAGTCAATTGAGGAACAGTTGCCCGACGACCGGTTTATGAGAGTCCACAGGTCATTCATCATTAATCTTTCTAAGATTTCCGTGATCGAAAGGAACCGGATCGTTTTTGATGGGTCCATTTATATTCCCGTGAGCGAACAGTACAGATTGAAGTTTCAAAACTACGTCAATCAGAATTTTCTGGATTAAACCTCGAGTTCACTCCGAAAAGTCATTTTTTTTTGCAATATTGGAGCAATTATAAAGCTGTTGCTCTTGCCAAATGACCCAGCCCCCCTGCCCAAAAAGACCCCACCCCGCTGCCCCCCTTCCCAAAAAAGGGAGGGGTTGGGGTGCGCCCTGCATGAGCATCATGCAGCGCCCACTTGTTGTAAGCTGTGGAAAAAGTCCAAAAATACAAATCATTTTCTGATAGCCAAATACAAGTGTGTGATTTTCCAGAGGGTGAAAGTCCCTTATACGTCGGGGTATGACCTGAAAGTATTAGCAAGCCGCAAGGTGGTTTACTGTAAAGTATGCACTGAAGGAAGCGGGACTGCAAAATCCGGTACTGACGAACAGAAACGGCATAAGAGGCATAATTATCCGGGTAAGCAATCCCGTCCTTGCAACGCCCAAAGAACACAAAAAGGGTAGTTATGTACATGCCGCAGTGATTGGAGGAAGGAAAATGCTTTTACCGGGGGAGATCCCGGCGTATCGGCAACGATATTCCGGGAAGTCAGCAGAGGTCATAGTAGCTACGGAAACGAGTCGGCAAAATTAAAAGATAGTCGGATGGTCTCACCAAAGTAGCGAAGGACTGAACATTAAGCTGTTCCAAATGACGTAAGGAGGATA
>JBAXRP010000385.1:0-3263 GCA_037131145.1 Bacteroidota bacterium | reverse complement strand
GGCGGCCATGTTCCATGGGGATCTGCCGTAATTCAACGTCAAAGTACCGGGCAAATTTTTCCCAGCAAACCTGCACAGGCCCGGTCACCAGGTTTGGCTTTGAAGTGTCTTTGCCTGCGGCTTTCATTTTTTCGCGCCAGCGCCATTTCATGGCCAGTCCGCCGCACATGGCAGCTTCACTTGATCCGGTGGTTGAACAGCCTATGGTATTCTTGCTTTTCGGTGAATTCCAGAGATCGGCGATCATATGTACACAACGTTCCTCTATGGCGGCTGTCTGCGGATATTCATCCTTGTCGATCATGTTTTTGTCGAGACATTCATCCATGATCTTATGAATCTCGGCATCGAGCCAGGTCGAACAAAATGTGGCAAGGTTGAGCCTGGAATTGCCGTCAATCATCAGTTCATCATGAATAATTGAATATACGTCTTCACTTTTACTGTCTTTTTCGGGGATCCTGTATTTCGGAATACTTATCCTTAAACCGCTTGATGCATAAATATCCTCATCCAGTTTATCCGTGATTTTTTCTTTTTCGTGCAGTGCCATAATTTCAGTATTTAATAGGGGTTGATGGATTCTGATTTGTTCAAAGTTAATATTTATTTCATGTTTAATACAAGTATTATAAAAGGTCGATCCATTTTCATAAATGTTTCTTTTCATGAGTGTCATCATGTCTCAGCACCAGTTTTTCTGCGCCTCCATGACCATGTTCCTCCAGGTCAGTGAATAACCCCTGGTCGGAAAGATCGAGAGGATAGGAATGTTCCCAGTCATGGCATGCTATCTGGAGGAGGCGACTTACGATGTTCTCGTCCTGAACTTCGATAGCCAGTTCACGGCGGTCGTCGAAACTGCCGGGAGCCAGGTTGATCGAGCCAACAATTGCATGCAGACCGTCGGCCAGCAGCATTTTTCCATGAAGTTTCAGATGCTTCAGCTTATGTATCTTAACGCCTACGTCGTCGAGGATACGCAACCCGCCAATGCCTTCGATGATCTTTTCCTTTTTAAGTGAATGCGGAGGGCGTGCCATAAGATGGATTTTAACACCACGTTCCCTGGCGCGCACGAGACGCTCTATAATGACAGTATCCTGGTAGCGTTCGTTTTGAATGAAAAGGGTATGTTTCACCTCGTCAATAAACTGAGCGATACGTTCACGCCCGTTGGCCGGGCACCAGATCAGGTGGGCACTCAGTCCGGGCTTGAATTCCTGACGGTTCCAGTCGGCATCGAAGCAGGAAATGACTTCGCTGACCCCTTTTGGATGCGTTGTTGTAATAGCGTAGTCGCGGGTTGCGGTGAGATTCTGTGTGGCCCAGTTCAGTGATTTCACAAAGGCTACCTCTTCATCCACTACCATTGATTTTTCATGGGTGAGACCGAACCCGGGGTTGCTGTCCTTGACTTCGATACCGGCATGGACCAGAGCCTTTCGAACGACTTCGTTATCATCCTCCCCATCGCGGCGGGCAGCATTCAGCATCACACGCACTTTCACTCCACGTTGGTGGGCGGCAACGACAGCATTAAGAAGATCCTTGTCGGAGAAAACGAACATTTTGACTTGCAGCGATTTCTTTGCTTCGTTTATCGCATCGAGGAAAGGTTTCGAGGATTCATCAGGCAGAACGATCAGAGAACGGGTTGACATAAGTTTTCAGATTTGTGTAAGTGAAATGGCTCCGGATTGGATACGGTAAAGTCCGGCGTAGATTCCATCCCGGGCGATCAGCTCATCGTGAGTACCTTCTTCAGCAACGAAACCTCCTTTGAGAACGACAATTTTATCGGCATCACGAATAGTGCTCAGGCGGTGTGCTATAGTGATGACGGTGCGTCCTTTCATAAGATGCTCCAGGGCTTCCATAACCAGCTTTTCCGACTCGGTATCAAGAGCGGCCGTAGGTTCGTCAAGGATAAGGATAGGGGCATTGCGAACGATGGCACGGGCAATGCCAATGCGCTGACGCTGGCCCCCCGAAAGTGTCAGTCCGCGCTCGCCAACCTGCGAATCATACCCATGTGGCATCTGTGAGATGAACTCATGAGCGTTTGCCAAACGTGCAGCTTCAACAACCTCTTCAGTCGTTGCACCCTGTCGGCCATAGGCAATATTATCACGGATACTGCCCACGAAAAGCACAGTTTCCTGCAAGACAAAACCGATTTGTTCACGAAGCAGGTCAAGTTTATAATCTTTTACATCCAGGCCATCTATAAGCACATGCCCCTGGGTTGGATCATAATAGCGGGGGATAAGGCTTATTACTGTTGACTTTCCTCCTCCGGTCGGGCCGCAGATGCCTATCCGTTGTCCGGATCCTATAGTCAGATTGATCTCGCGAAGAACAGGCGCAGCAGGATCGTATGCAAAGGCAACATGATCGAAAACAATATCACCATTGAGTTTCGGCGGAATGAGTGCATCGGGGTTCTGGGGAATGATCAGACCTGCGTCAAGAATGGTTTGGATCCGCTCCAGTCCTACTGCCGCCTGGGCAATGACATTGGTCATTTTCGCGAGGTCCTGAACCGGCTTGAAAAACTTGCTGAGATACGCCAGGAATACGGTCAGGGCCCCGATAGTCATTGCATCCCTGAGAATTAATCCTGCCCCGCGCCAAAGAACGAATGCCACGCAAAAAGAAACAGTCACCGTGATGATAGGTGACAGACGCGACTTGACCCTCCTGGCTTTAAGCGCTGCATTTACAGTTTCAATGCTCGCTTCCCTGAGGCGTCCTTCTTCCATGTCCTGACGCCCGAATGCTTTGACAGAGCGAATAGATTCCAGGCCCTGCTGAACAACAGCCAGGATGTCGCTCTGGTGAATACGCACCTCATGTGTTGCCTTCTTCACTGCATTCTTAAAACGGGCGACAAAAAACAAAAGAAAAGGGGTAACACCAACTGCGATTAGTGCGAAATCAAAATTCAGATAAAGCATCACACCAACCATTCCGATGATTGTAAGAGAATCGACCAGGATGCTGAGGAGGGTTGTAGAAGCAAAGTTCTGAATGGTGCTGACGTCTGCAGTAATCGTGCTCAGAAGGTTGCCGGTCTGATGGGTGTCGAAATATTTCAGGGACAAACGGTGGAGGTGGTGATACAAACGCTGGCGCAGATCATTTGCGACATATTGGGCTACACTCTCGGTATAGTAATTGTCGATATAGCCGGCAATCGCTCCAATTCCTGCGATCAGCACCGTTCCCGCAGCAGCGACTCCTGCCAGGGCAAGAGTGTG
>JBAXRP010000384.1:0-3272 GCA_037131145.1 Bacteroidota bacterium | reverse complement strand
AAAATCACTGCGGTCTTCGAAATAAATACCATTCCAATCGCCGGTAATGCCACTGGCCGGTTTAAAGTTAATAATACTATCGGCTTTGCCAACTGCAAATAACTCACCTCCACAATGCCAGCCTGAAAAATACCCGATCTGCATATATTTACCAGATGCAAAATTCAAATTAACACCCGGATTAATAGTAAGTCTGGTTGAACTGTTATACAGGCCGACAATGATATTGTCCAATACGAGATAATCTGCATAATCTTTAGTGATAGTTCTGTTAGCGTTATAGACTCCACCCGACAAAGCAATCATATTCACAACATTAGCAGTGAAAGTATTGTTTTTATGATAAGGTTCTGATGTCCAGTCCATAAAATATACCGGGTATCTGCCGTTATTAGAAAAGGTATTATAAGTAAATGAACCATAAGCGGCATTTATTCTTAGTCCATCGGTAACGGCATTAGTTATTGTGCAATGGTCAATTGTAACGCTGGCGGTATTTTCACAAAGGACATTGTAAGCATTTGCTTTTTGGACGTTACAATATTTCATTTCGCTCACTGCGCCGCCAAAGTCACTCCTGTCTTCAAAATAAATACCCTTCCAATCTCCTGTAACGCCGCTATATGGTTTAAAGACGATGATGCTATCAGATTTACCCACCGCATTTAACCCGCCTCCACAATGATAACTCAAAAAATATCCTATCTGAATATTTTTCCCTGATGCAAAATTCAATGTTACACCCGGTTCAATTGTAAGAGCGCTCACGCTATTATATTTTCCAACAAGTATACTGTCCATTATATGGTACGGCACCCCATCATTCTGGAAGGTGCGGTTTTCGGTAATATAACCTCCACAGTAGCCGATCATGCTAATGGTGTTACCGGTATAAGAGTTTCCGTTGAGGGTTGGAAAGGTGAGAGGCTCGGAAAAATAGACAGGATACCTGCCGTTTGCAGTAATTGTTGAATTCGCAACCGTATTGTATGCTCCATAAAATTTAATTCCATCCAGAACGGCATTTCTGATTGTGCAGTGGTCCATACTGGGTTGAGTAGTATTTTCAGAATATATATTATAGGCATTTCCTTTTTCCACCACACAATAATACATTACTGATGCGGCTCCGGATAAATCGCTTCTGTCTTCAAAATAAATACCTTCCCATCCGCCTGCTGCGCCATTGATAGGCGTAAAAGTAATTACGCTATCTGCCGCGCCAACCGCATATATCTCTCCGGCACAATGCCAGGATAAAAAATATCCAACCTGAATCTTTTTACCGGGCGCCATTTTTATGGTATTCCCCGGTTCAATTGTGAGCCGGCAAACGCTATTGTATTTTCCGATATAAAGATCATCAAGAATCAAAATAGGAAACGCCGGAGAAAGCGAATTCCAGCGATTGTTATCAGTCACATTACCTCCGGGCAAACATATTCCGTTATAGGTATTATTTGTCAAGGTCAGAGTTCCGAGAGGATTTAAAATTGTAACATTCACCGATGGATAATAAATAGCATACAGGTTGTTGTTAATTGTGGTGTTTGTATAATTCGGAATTGAGCCATCCGATGTGATCAGAACTCCGGAGATACCATTGTAACTAAAAAAAGTGTTATTCATCACCGGATTTGAATTATTGATATAAATACCATTTTCAGTATTTCCTTTAACAACCGAATTCTGAATTATTATTTGTGCCGCGTTCAAACTTATTCCATTGCCATCTGCATATCTGATGCTGCAACGTGAAAGAGTTGGTTCGCTGGTGGCATAGCAGGATAAATTGGCATTCTGAGCGCCGAAACCTGCATTGGCAATAACGGTGTAACTGAAATTTGAAGTTACGCCTGCATCGCTGTTTTCATTGAAATAGATTCCATTCCATTTGCCTGTTTCGCTGGTAAAGTATAGAAATTTTACCGAGTCAACTGCATTTCCTACACATTCAACATGCGCCGCGCCAACAGTTAATCCGGTTTCAGGAAGGAAAAGCACGGTTGATCCTGCCTCAAAGGTGTGAGTTCCGGCTGTAAATGAAATATTCGATGTTGCCCAGTAAGGACTTGCGACTTTTGTAAATGTCAGTATTGAGTTCAGGTCTCCGTTCAACTGCGTTCCAGGCGTGGTAAGTGTCATTTCATTCAAAGTTGCATTGAACGTAGTTGATCCGGTGAGAATTATGGCGTATTGAAGGTACTGTTTGGTTAGCCCGATGGTTATCGGCGAGGCAGCGCCGAGCGCATTCCATGAGCTCCATATCCCGTCGCTTCCGGCAGTCCGGTATGTCACCTGAAGGGTTGCCGGGGCGGTTACTGTTTTGACGAAACTAATTGAGCTGATTATTCTTTCAGCGCCAAGTTCATAAAAAGGATTTGAAACAAAAACGCCATGGCTAACATAGTTGGCGCTCAAAGTCATTGGCGCATAACGGCAGTTATATACAGGAGAACCTGATAGGTTTGTTCCTCCTGTGAAAAATATATTGCCATTTCCCTGGAAAGCAGATCCGTCTTTTATATTGTCGTACATCGCACTGGCAGAAGTCGACCAGGTAAGCGACCCGGCGTCGGCATTGGCATAATATACCGTATTGCTAAGCGTTGCGCCAACAGCTCCAGCCATTACCGAAATGATACCATTTGTTACAACCGATGCATGGTTACTTACTGCCACAGGCAAAGCTGTTCCCAATGTCCATGTTCCGGTTGACCCGTCTAATCCTGGCGTGGCAATGTAAACCGTGGCTGCCTTGGTTCCTGAATTGTCATAACCACCAATCACATAAAGTTTGCTGTTGTAGGTAACAGCGCTATGCCGGTTACGGGCTGCGGAAATAGCAGTTCCGGGAGTAAATGCCGAAAGGGTATTCAGGGCATTTACTTTCGAGTAATAAACCGTGTTCAGCGCAGTGTTTTCCGTTGTCGAACTTGATCCTCCGATAACATAGATGTAGCCCATCATGTAAGTTGCAGTATGTCCCCAAAGATTTACCGGAAGGGTTACGGCTGAAAGTTTTGATAAAAGCGAGATGACAAATAAGAGAAGCGAGATCAGAATGTTTTTAACCTTTGAGTTTCCTGTATAATCCAGATAAAAGAAAAGCGAGGCAAGGTAAAAAAATACGAACAAAACGTCTTTTCTTTCTGATATCCATGCAACCGATTCAACCCTCATAGGATGAATTGCAAAGAAGGGCAGCAATAAGGGCAGCTTCACTTCTTTTCGATAACTTAAGAATCAGAAAAAATACCAAAATTACATTT
>JBAXRP010000383.1:0-3272 GCA_037131145.1 Bacteroidota bacterium | reverse complement strand
TGTGAAGCCCCCCTTTGGAATGAACGATTTTTTGAATCATCCAGGAAGCTGCCGACCCGCATACCACCATGATAAGGTTGCTTTTTTTCGAGCCGTAACTATTCCAGAAATGCTCCAACGCTCGTAAAAATCCTGATTTTGCGGTATTGAACCATGGAAGTTCATCAATAAAGACAACCCTTTTCCCTGTTTTTTGATTCAGAGTTGACGATTCAAGAAACTGTTCCAGAGTAGAAAACGCCTCAAACCAGGATTCCGGCGCTTGAGGGAGGATTCCGATGCCAATAGCGCTTTTAAGTGAATGGGCGAAATTTTTAAGCTGTTCTTTTAACGATGCCTGATGAACCCCTACCATCTCAAAACAGAGCGTATCCTCAAAGAATTCCCTGATCAGAAAAGTCTTTCCAACCCTGCGGCGGCCGTATATTGCAATAAATTCAGGTTCTGTCGAATGAAGCGCTTTCGTCAGTATTCCGGTTTCATTTGTTCTTCCGATAATTTTTTCCTTTGCCATGATATTGATTTTGGCTGTGTATAAAAAATTATATACAGCCAAAATTACAAATATATCTTGATTTTGGCTGTATATAAAAAAGTATTATTAGCCAAAACACACAGGCATGCTTGGTGAAATTATGGAACACAAGGTTTTCCTGAGTGTAAAATCAAACTTTTTGCTGAGCATGTACCGTGCCATTTCGAGAGTGAAAGTCCGTTGGACGGATAATTCCCAAAGAAAACCAGCTTCAATTCCGGGACGTTGTAATAAATATTCGCTTTAACCGATTTGTCCGGCCTGTGCTGGCAGGCCCCTAACGGTTTTTCTGTTTAACTCGAGGTCATGAGCCTGTATTTTGCATATTTGTTCCGGTACTGGCGCCGGGCGTCGCTGAGGTTGTCCTTCGCCTGCTGTGCAACGGCCTGGGCTTCCAGCAGGTCGGAAATCCCGATGATCCCTGCCTTGTAGTTGTCCTGGCTTATTCGGAGGTTTTCAGTGGACTGCTCAACAGATACTTGCGAAACGCTTATCTGGTAGAGAGTTTCCTCTACTTCATTGGCTGCCTGGCGTATCTGCAGGACAAGCAATTCTGTATTCTCCCGCAGGGAACTTTCGGCCTGCTCGACTTCGATCTGCTGCTTTTTAATCTTATGGCTCCCGCCCCACCAGTCGCTGATCGGGATTGTCAGGCTTACCATTCCCAAAGCATTGTTGGAGGTCTGGTTCATTGCATCGTAGGTGAAACCTGTACCTGCCACTGAGAGTTGCGGCAAGTATTCGCCTACCGCCAGCTTCTTTTGCATCTGCATAACCTCTACTGCTTTGTTAAGCAAATGGTACTCACTTCGGTTTTTCACAAGCTGGTCGGGATCCTGGAATACGAGAGGTCCGGTCTGTTCGTCAGGGGTGATTATGAAGACCAGCGAACTGTCATAGGCAAGGCCGATCTGCTGGAATAATGTGCGCCTGGTGAGATTTATTCCGTTTTTCAACTTGAGCAGGTTCGTTTTCAGTTCGTTCTGCTTCATCTGCACTTTTAGCACATCATTCTTCTGGGCTAATCCGGCGCTTGAGTAATTGCTGACATCACGGTAAAGGGAGTCGAGCATGGCAATGTAACTTCTGACAGTCTTTTCTTTTTCAATGAGCGACAGTTGGGTCCAGAAGAGTTCTTCAGTACTGGCGAGGACTTCATCACGGGCCATTTCTGTTTGATATTCGTTGACGTCTTCACCCAGTTTGGCAAGTTTGTAACCCCGCCTGATCCTGCCCCCGGCATAAACCGGTATGGCCACTGTAACAGCGGCAGTGTTCAAATAATCAAGCAGGTTTAGAGAGATTGAAGGGATGTATGCAAATTGCGTTGGGTTCATAAGCTGGGCCGGGTTTTTACCATCCCAAACCGGCAGGTTCATGGCAGGCGTCTTGGCTTTGACGAGGTAATCAGTTGAACGCAATACAATGGCAGCAGCGCTAACTTTCGGGAAAAAGTTGGTGAAGACTTCTTTTCTTTGTTCCTCTGACGCCCGCACCTGCATTTCTGCGTTTTTGATTTTGCGGTTGTTATGCAAGGCAAGTTGTTTGCAGGAATCCAGCGAAATGGTCTTGGTCTGGCCTATGCTCAGCAGAGAAGGAACCGTAAGAAGTAAACCAATCAGGATCATTTTAATACCCACTGGTAAGGAGCGGAACCGGAATTTCTTCCCTCTATCACTGTATGAAAGCGCATAAAGTACCGGAAGAATGTAGAGGGTCAGCGCCATTGAAAACAGCAGCCCGAAGCAAATCACCGTACCCAGAGGTCCCCACAGTGGTGAACGGCTCAGGATCATTGGTATGACCCCAACCGCCGCAGCAGCGGAGGTAAGAAAAATAGGCCTCATCCTTCGCTTGCCGGCAGCGATGGCTGCTGCTTTCGTGTTCATTCCCTGGTTCTCCCTTAATTCCCTGGCGTAATCTATCAGGATAATCCCGTTTCTCACAACCATGCCGCACAAACTTGTAATCCCGATGAAAGCGGTCACGCTGAAAGGATAGCCCATCACCCATAAACCAACGACGGCTCCGGGCAGGGTCAGCAGCATTCCGCTCATAATCAGCAGTGCAATCTTGGCTTTTTTAAACTGGATGAGCAGGATAAAAAAGATTAACACTATGCTTACAAGCAATGCAATTCCCATGGGCACAAACACCTCCTCCTGGGCTTCGTAGTCTCCGCCGTAGGTAATTGATGTACCCTCGGCTAATTGGAGGTTATCTATCTGGGGTCTAAGCTGGTTAAAGATGGCCGAAGCGGTAACATTGGGTGAGTTGTCAATCTGGATCATCAGCGTGGGCGCCCCGTTGCGCCTGACAATAGTACCCTCAGACCATCCCGGGGTGAAAGTCGCCATTGACCTCAGGGGAATTGCCGAAAAACTCATGGGCGAGGTGATATATTGGTCTTCGATGGTCTTTAAATTTTCGGTGGATGACTGTTCCTGTTTAAGGACAACCTCAACCGGGTAATCATTTTCCCAGATGGTGGTGAGCGGTATTCCGTCCAGCCCGATCATCACCGATGTAGCTACCAGGCTTTTATAGTAACCCATGCGGTTTGCCTTGTCACGGTCGAGATTGACGCTTATGCTTTGCTGGGGCTGATCCCAGTCGTTGCGTACCCAAGCAAGTCCGCGGGTATTTGCAAGAATTTTATTCACTTTTTCTTCGGCAAGGCGGATATCTTTAACTGAATCGGAAGAAATCCGGATTTCGATCGGAGACTTGCTGGGTT
>JBAXRP010000382.1:0-3292 GCA_037131145.1 Bacteroidota bacterium | reverse complement strand
AATCAGTCCCCTGACACAGGCTAAGTTACAGCCATACGGGTGCAAGTTGGGTTAATAGAATACGAAACGCTTGACCCAAAAACAATTGCAGAAATGAAAATTTCGGAATCGAAAAAAGCGATGATTTCGATAATTGAAAATGAAGGAATAAATACAGGAATGGACAAAGGGATAGATTTAGAAAAAATAAATGTCTCTTGCCTGAAAAAATTGGCGCTTAGCGAGCCGCCCGTATTAATCTAAGCGCTAAACATAATTCTCATTCATCCGGTTCATGCGCTGATTACGGCGACGCTGCCATCTGAAAAAGCCATATCCGAGGATAAGAAGAATCGGAAGCAGGAAATTAAGATACTTCAGGAAAGCTTTTTTACCGTCTTCCATCTGATCAATCGGTCGCGATTTAACCTCCTTCGTCCGCAAATCAATTAAACCGGTGTCATCCGAAAGCCAATCAACTGAATTGACAAAAAGATTCAGGTTGTCCTGTGGAAGTTGGCGCGCCTGCTGACTTTCACCATTCACTGCAAAGTCGCCATCAGAAATAAGGATGAGCTTCGAATTCAAACTCCCGCAAATTCTACCATTTAACAGAACTGCCACATTCAGATTCGGCGAACGGAAATCGCTGATTTGCCAGTTTCGGTTTACATTAAAGGTAAGCGGCGCATTTTCGACGCCCGATTTTTCGGAAGTCATAGCGAGCGGAGTGAATGTTAAACCGCCAATCCGCGGTTGATAATCAATAGAACTTGCAAACTGAAGTATAACTGAAGTCAAGCCTTTTGTGGATGGATTTTCACCAAATTTCGTAATCAACGGTAAGAACGGAAATTTCAGGTTCGATTGAAAGCTCATGTAACCCTGCTGCTGATTAACTGTAACGCTTCCGCAGTTTTGGTCAATTACAAAATTGGGATTTACCCTGATCCCTTTGCTGTCGAGCCAGCTTTCCAAACCTGTTTTCACCACTGTGCCGCTTAAATTCTGAAAGTTTCCTTCAACGCGATTCATTGCGATGAAGATGTTTTTTCCGGTGGCAAGAAAATTGTCGAGCTTCTGCAGATCGGAAGGAGGGAAGGTATCGCGTGGATTTACGATAATCAGAGTTTTGTAATTGCTCAGATCGCTGGTCGCAGAAATCAGATTTACAGGCTCCACATCATACAATATTGAAAGCGATTGCATCACCTGCATCATTGAATTTACTGAAGTTTCGCCATGACCTTCAATAAATCCGATTTTTGGTTTATAATCAACTGTCATTTTTTTAATGCTGGTTGACAAACTGTATTCCATAGCGGCGCCTGGCTGTATAAATGGAATTACCTCCTTTTTATCGCCGCATTTCAAAACTGCGCCGAGATAGGCTTTTTGCTGCTTAACCTGGTCTTTTTCACGCACATTAATCAGGATAGGGTTTACTCCCGCCTTTATTGCTTCTTGTTCTGTTTGCTCATCCTTGTTGGGATTGATGAAATCGAACATCACTTTGCCGTTTGAACGGTTTGAGTACTCAATCAGCTCTTCTTTGAAATCACGCCTTAATTGGGCAAATTCGGGAGGCAATTCCTCGCTGAAATATGCCGTTACAGTTATATTTTGTTTCAGGGAGCCAAGAATGTTACGGGTGGCTTCGCTAAGAGTATATCGCTTATCAGCCGTAAAATCAAGCCTTAGAAAAAAACGGTCAGCTAAAAGGTTGACAAGTATAAGCGCTCCTGCAATCAATAAAACGTTGTTGAGTATCGTTTTCTTTTTCATCTGAAATTGTAGTTTGAGATTCAACGACAGGTTTAATTGGTTAAGTTTCTTTTCGATAAAGCCAGTTCTGTGCCTACCATAGCAAAAAAGATGATAGAACAGAAATAGATAAGGTCTTTGGTGTCAATAACGCCTCTTGCCATACTTTCATAGTGAGTTGAAAGGCTCAAATAGCTGAGGATTGACGATAGCCATCCGGTGGTTCCGCTGGCAAGTAGCGAGAATATAAGGTGGAAAAATATTCCTATAAACAAGGCTATCAGAAATGCCACGATTTGGTTGCCGGTTATGCTGCTGGCAAAAAGACCAATGCTGATGTATGCCGCGCTCATGAAAAGCAATCCAAGGTATCCCATCAAAACTGCTCCATGATCTATCTTTCCAATATTGGCAACTGTGATATAATATGGAAGGGTGAGAGCCAGGGCAATACAGATTAGCAGAAAAGCCGCCATGAATTTTCCGGCGATGATCTGCCTGTCGGTAACGGGTTTGGTGACCAGCAGTTCTATTGTTCCAGATTTACGTTCATCGGCAATCATTCCCATAGTGATGGCAGGGATGAAAAAGAATAGCGACCAGAAAGCAATCCCGAAAAATGACTGCAGGCTTGCCTGGTTTACCATGAATACATCGCCGCCAAAAAGCCAGGTGAAAAAACCGCTGAATCCAAGGAAAAGAACAATCATTATATATGCCATCAATGAATCGAAGAATGACCTTAGTTCTCTTTTTGTGATTATCCAGATTTGTTTCATATTTATTTTTTTTACGAAGTTGATATTTAAATCCGAAACCCGTTAGTTATGAATTGTCAGATCTCTGAAAACTTCTTCGAGTTTACGTTCAACCGGGGTCATTTCGGTTAAACACCATCCCTTGTCAACACAAAGCCGGAAAATAGCCTTACGGGAGTTTGCGTTGGCTTTACTCTGGATTTCAAATGCCTGAGTATATTCAGGAAGAAGATCAACAAGTTCGATCGTGTCAATCAGTTGAAGGGCTTTGAAAATTTCATTCCGCTCGCCATCCTCAATAACAACTTTCACAATCTCTTTATTTTGCGCCTGTTTCCGCAGTGTTGTTGCAGTTCCGTCGGCAACCAGTTTACCGCTGCTGATAATCACGATTCTGTCGCAGGTTGCTTCTACTTCTGCAAGGATGTGTGAACAAAGGATTACGGTTTTCTCCCTTCCAATCCGTTTTATCAGCTCCCTGATCTCCACAATCTGGTTGGGATCAAGTCCCGAAGTAGGTTCGTCAAGAATAAGAACTTCCGGATTGTGGATCAGCGCCTGGGCAAGCCCGACACGTTGCTGGTACCCTTTCGACAATTCACTGATTTTTTTGTGCCGCTCATTTTTTAATCCGCAAACCTGAACCATCTCCAGAATTCGCTCCCTTATCATTGACTTGGGAACTCCCTGAATTTCGGCTGCAAAAGCAAGGTAATCGAGAATTGCCATCTCTTTATAAAGCGGATTTGATTCGGGAACGTAACCGATATGTTTTTTAACCTCGGTTGGAT
>JBAXRP010000381.1:0-3343 GCA_037131145.1 Bacteroidota bacterium | reverse complement strand
CGGGGACGAGAGTTGAACTCGTGACCTCCGGGTTATGAATCCGACGCTCTAACCATCTGAGCTACCCCGCCTTGGATTTTGAGAGTGCAAAGATAAAGTTTTTTTTCATTTTTTTTTTATACTTTTGAATTTTGATGATACGCCCCTTCTCTCAAAGATCCGAATTTCTCAGGCATACCACCCAACTTTTGGTTGGGACCTCCCTTGCACAGGGTTTGGTTTTTGTTATTCAACCGGTGTTAAGCAGGCTTTTCACAACATCTGATTACGCTATCTATGGGGTTTTTATCACCCTGCTAAGTTGGTTGGAAATAATATCCACAGGCAGATATGAGCTAGCCACAGTCATCCCAAAACATGACCGTGATGCAATAAATCTTGTGGCAGGAACAAGTTTGCTCTCAACGATAATAGCGATTCTCTCGTTTGTAGTGGTCGTCTTTTTTGGACAAACAATCAGCTCCTTACTTAAACTTCCTGAACTTTTACCATATCTGTATTTGCTGCCTGTTACATTGCTTATTTGGTCAATCGTAAAGATGCTGAACAGTTGGTTGGTTCGAAAAGAATCTTTTAAAGCTTCTTCTGTTAATAAAATGGTTCAGAAAAGCTGTGAACAAGGAAGTTCCATCATTTTTGGATTTATCTCATTTCATGGAGGATTGATTATTGGCGATTTTATAGGCAGAGCGATGATGTTGATAGTCTCTATCCGGCAAAGTATTAAGGTCGGCGCCACTATGTCCATGCTATCGTGGAAAGAGTCGCTCGGCATTATGAAACAATTTTATCGCTACCCATTATATAATACACTCCCTGCCTTGCTTAATACGACAGCAACCTTGCTGCCGGTTTTTTATATGACCTCAAAATACCCAGGCGATCCAGCGGGGAACTTTATCTTTTCAAGGATGGTGCTTATGGCGCCAATATCTTTTCTCGCTTTTTCAATATCACAGGTACTCCTCCAGAAAGTCGCAAAGAATCGTATTAACAACTTATCCATCAAAACCGAAATCTTGTTTCTTCTAAAATACCTTGGGCTGATTGGATTCGGGTTAATTATCATTTTTCTTGTTGCAGGTCCAAGTATATTTGAATTTGTTTTTGGAAAACGGTGGCTCCTCGCAGGAACATTTTCACAGATCATGGTGATCTCTTATGCAACGCAGTTTCTGGTTTCACCAATCAGCAGCGCTTTAGCGGCAATGGAGAAAATTAAATTGTATAGCTTGTGGCAGGCAGGCTATTTCTTAGCCATCGGATGCCTCTTCTTTGTCAAAGAAATTCCTGTTAAGGATTTCATCCTGCTCCTTACATCAATTGAAGTACTGTTTTATCTCGTCTATCTTATACTCATTCTTTGGGTCGTGAGAAAATACGAACATTCAATATCTACTATACCTGCCCACAAACTATGATATCAAAACGTGCAACTGGAAATCATATTAAAGTCTGTCATATTTCAACAGTTCATAATGCCTTCGACGACAGAATCTTCTATAAAATGTGCCGTTCCCTCGCTGCAAACGGCTATGATGTTACGCTGGTTGTTGAACATAATAAAGATGAGTTCACCGATGGGGTTCATATCGTGCCTTTACCTTTTGCCAAAGGAAGAATCCAGCGTTTTCTTTTCAACTCATTCAGGGCATTCGTTAAGGGAATGAAATCAGGCGCCGTATTAATCCATTTTCATGATCCGGAATTGATTTTAATCGGATTATTATTCAAAATTTGCAGACGAAAGGTAATTTATGATGTTCACGAATTAGTTTATTACCATTTTGATCAAAAGGAATGGCTTAGTCCCGTAGTGCGCAGAATTGCAAAAATAGTATATCGGTTTTTTGAAAAACTTGCTGTATCCTTTTTTGACAAAATCATACTCGTAGTTGATGACTATTCTTTCCAAGATTATTTTTCAAAGAATTATCTTTCAAAGCAGGGAAAATTTACCTATATCCGAAATTTCTGCATGATTTCAATGATTGATCAGGTTTTGCCTGCCGATTTTAAATCAGCCGATCGAATTTTGATCTATGCTGGCGGTTTGTCGAGGATGAGGGGAATCAGAGAGGTAATCCAAGCCATTGAGCTGATGAAAAATCCTCCATGTTTCCTTCTCTTTGGGCAATGGTCTGATGACGATTATCTCTCAACATGCATGCAGGAGCCAGGATGGCGGTATGTCAGAGATATGGGATTTAAAAGGCTTGAAGAGGTATATCCGTTTATGAAGATAGCCGATTTGGGAATCGCCATTCTATATCCCATGAAAAATTATCTGACCAGTTTACCGGTAAAAGCCTTTGAATATATGGCATGCTCACTGCCTATCCTGATGTCGGATTTCCCATTTTGGCAAAAGACTTTTAATGAAGCAGCCTGGTTTACCGATCCTCAAAATGTATCTGTTATCAGAAATAAGCTGGAAGAAATTCTTTCAGATAAAAATTCAATGGAAGCCAAAGGCGCTGTCGGACGTGAGATGGTTGAAAAAAAATTCTCATGGGAAGCGGAATCGAAGAGACTTTTAATGTGTTATGACGAAATTTTATCCGGAAAGAAATAAATATGATAAAAGTCAGAGAGATTTTACCCGACGAAATTTCATCCTATAACCAGTTACAGAATAAATATGGTTCTTTGTTTGCCGATTCTGCCTGGGCGGCATGTTTTGGTTCGGAGGTTCATTTATGCGGAATCTTTAACAATAGCAAAACTATTATCGGCGGGTTTCTTTTTTCGAAAACAAAACTGAAGGGGTATCCCTATTACACCAACATCCCTTTTACCCCTTCTATTGCCCTTTTCTATTGTAATCCTGCTGCGAATGTGGCGAACCGGCTTAGCGCCGACAAAGAAATTCTCGACGCGGTGGCAAGGTTTTTTCGTCATTTCCGGTGGGCAGTACAACGTTATTGCCTTCCTCCTGAAATCAAGGATATGCAGCCTTTTAACTGGAATGATTTTAAAGTTATCCCTCATCTTACATATCAGGTTGATTTACATAAGAATGAAGATGTATTATATGCCAATTTATCTGCCAAACTTAGAAATAATATTAAGAAAGCAAAAAGCGACGGCGTGGTATTGAAACAAATTACTGATTACCGGTTGTGCGAACCAATGATTTTAAATACTTATGCACGTCAGAAGATCGGAATTAATTCGGAACATATCAGGAATATTCTCAGGAAATATGCTAATCCGGATAACAGTTATGCACTTGCCGCTTTCCGGGAAGATGCGATGATTGCGGTATCATTTTTTCTGCACGATAAACATACTGCTTATTATATGTTTGGAGGATATAATAACGATTTAAAGCATGAGGGCG
>JBAXRP010000380.1:0-3345 GCA_037131145.1 Bacteroidota bacterium | reverse complement strand
TTGTAACAGAATCCCGAAGGGATGACATGATAATAGATTGAAAAGATTGGTTTTGCAACAGAATCCCGAAGGGATTTTACCTTTATAGAAATCAATTCATGGCTATTGTGCGACTCCTGCGGAGTCGTAGATTTATCAGTTCTCTTTTTCCTATAAATGTTTGATGCCTTCGGCATCGGCTTTTGTTTATCATTCATTAAAAAACGATCAATTTTTTCAATCACTTTATTTTGAAGCCCCTCCCTTTTTGGGGAGGGGTTGGTGTGGGGTCTAAAACTTCACCTGCAACCTCAGTGTAAGCGTATTTTGCTTGATTACATTGCTGTAGTCATAAACGCCGGTTTCACCGTTTACAGTATATGAAGAGGTTAGATTTCCAACGCCTTTGGCGTCTTTTCCAACCTTCTTATTCAGTGGAATTTCGTAGCCAAGCATAATTTTAATGTTATCGTCAAAGAAATAGGAGTAAGCAAGAGTTATTGTTTCGTATTTGATATCGCTCGCGTTACTCTTCAGGGTGTTAACAACTACGGTTTTGGTTTGCGCATTTGTTGCAACAACTGGATCGGCTCCGGCGTAAGTGAATTTATCAGTTACGGTTGTCTTTATCAAGGCGTCCCACTTAGCAAGACCAATCTGGCTGGAAGAAACCTTAGTATTTGGATCATAATAATCATATCGGAAAGCTACCTGGTGATGCTTGCCAATATTTTTTATTAGGTAGATGTAGTAACCATTGAAATTTTTCTCAATAGCCGGTTTACTGTTTAAAGTATTTGTGGTAAGGGTGGTTAAGGTAAGAGTGTCATTTTTAATTGCAGAGTTCATCGGACTTATTACGCTCGTTTTTGATGTATAACCGGGCGTACCGTTAATGCCAAAAATATATTCTCCTTTCAGCGCGAGACCGCCAAGGAAGTCAAAATAGAGTTGAGCCTCAAATCCTATCCAGTTTTTTCTGATCAGCTTGCCGATATTGTCGAGCGATTTATTGTAGGAATAGTCCGAGTTGAGAAGGTCGGTTGTGTTGGCTTTGATCATTCCATAATAGCCATGAGCGCCGATTCCAAGCGCGCCAATCTGTCCAAGTTTGAAGGTATAGGTCACGCGACCCATCAGGTCTTTGTGATTGTCAAAATCGTTGTTCAGCGGATTAATGTTGACGCCCGCCGCATCGGGAATGGTAAGCCCGTCATTGCCATTGAACAATGCCAGTTGCACTTTCAACGGAATTTTCGGAGGAGCAATTTCCAATTTGGCGCCGGTTGCGCGCTCGTCTGGATAAATAGCGCGGATCACTCGTGAACGCTCAGGTACTTCGCGGCTGCTTGATGAATATTCAACCTCGTAGTTTGGTCTGTTGAACTTACCGGCATATATTGAAAAGGTCTTTAGCCAGCGGTCATTTAACTGTACATAAGCGTCCTTCAGGGTAATATTTCCGGGAACAAAATCGGGCTGCAACACAAATACAACGCCGTTAACAGGTTCGTATTGAAATTTGATTCTGACTCTGCGGAGCATAAATACATCGGCAGGGTAGGCGCTCGACGCCTCATAATGCAGGTACTGAGCCTGGATATACCCAGATAGTTTTATTTTTGTCAGCTTGGCGAGATCGCCTTCGGCTGTTGCAATTCTTTCTTCAACGCCGCTGATCTTGTCGCGCAGGGTACTAACATTTTCTTTCAGCGTATCCTGTTCTTTTTTCAGGAGTTCAAACTGATTTTGTGCAAACATTGCTGATGACAGAAAAGCCATCACAAAGATCAATGCCAATCTGTAAGAAATGGTTGTAATTTTTTTCATGAGTAAGGGTTTAAATTTCACGGCAAAGGTATTTCTGCCAGCCTTACCCAATGTTAACGAATGGTTATCGTTATATTAAATAATTGTTAAGCGATTAAGTCTGGAATGTGATGGAAAACGACGCGCCCGGATTATTTTCAATCGTCATAATCCCTTCAATCTGCCGGCTAAGCAACTGCACAATCTGAAGACCCATAGTCTTGACGTCTTCAATGGAAAATCCTTTTGGCAACCCGATGCCATTATCCTGAATGATCAGCCGATAGTGACTATTCTCGGTAACACGGGAAAAACCCAGTAAAATTGTACCCGATTTTCCGCCGGGGAATGCATGCATATATGCATTACTCAGAAGTTCATTTACTATCAATCCCAAAGGTATAGATGCGTCAATATTCATAACCGCTTCTTCGGCTTCAATGATTAATGTAATATCGCGTCGTCCGAAGGCGCCGGAAATTACCGCCGCCAGGGATCGGAGATAATCAGGAAAGGATATCTTTTCAAAATCGTGCGACCGGTATAACATCTCATGAACCAAAGACATTGAACGAATCCTCAATTGCAGATTTGTCAATGATTTCAAAACTGAGGGTTCCTTTATCTGTGTCATCTGCATATTGATAAGACTGACCAGAATGGCAAAATTATTTTTTACCCGGTGATGAATCTCCTTCAGCAGGTTTTCTTTTTGTCTAGTTCCTTCCATTATTTCAGACTCTTTAGTTTTGCGTTCCTGTATATCGCGCGTTACGCCTACCATTCCTTTAAAATCGCCGGTGGCGGCGTCAAATAGAGGATTCATCATTGTTTCAACCCAAAAGGATGTTCCATCTTTTTTCAATGCTTTGTAAACAAATTGCTTCTCTGATCTTGCGCTTATCATCTCACTCTGTCTTGCGGCAATATATGTATGAAAATCGGGATTTGTGAGATCGTTTGTAGTCTTCTTCAATATCTCGTCGCGGTCGTATCCATAAAGAGTGTGGCAGGCGGGTGAGGCATAAATTCGCTGCATATCACTATTTAAATGTGTAATAAAATCAATGGAGTTTTCCGAAAGAAAACGAAATTTCATCTCAGTATCTTTTGTTTGCTGCTCCTTCAATTCACGCTCCCTGATCTCCTGCGTTAAATGTTCGTGCATCGTTTGCATTAGATATCGGGAGCGGTAGTTGTAAAAATAGATAAAACAAATCACAATCAGAACGATTCCGGCAACAATTGCAAGTATCCGCACAATGAAAAACGGGTACTGTTGATTTGAAAGGATCAGCGACTGAATCCGGTTTTTCTGAGAGAGTCGCTTTCCCGCTTCTACTTCCCTTTGTAACTTCTGGCGCGCCTCGATAATTCCAATATGAGTTATGTTCTGGTCAACCAGCAAATTCTCATACAACGCTGCATATTGACTATAGTATTTGATTGTCTGCCTGTAATCTTTTTTTTTACTGTAATAATTGTAAAGGTGTCGGTTGCCGTTCACAAGTAAGTTCAACTGATTAATTTTTTTTGCCATTGCCATTCCAATGTTGA
>JBAXRP010000379.1:0-3371 GCA_037131145.1 Bacteroidota bacterium | reverse complement strand
GGTTTGGCGGGAGCGGCATCGGTTTTATTCCGGTCACTACGCCGCTACCGGGATTCCGGACGACGATAAAACAAAGTTTCAACGACAACTGGAGGGTGTGCTCATTTGTCCATCCTCACAATCCCGAGGGTGTGTATCCCGGCATCTCAGGTTATGTTTATATTTCAACAGATGGCGCGGAGACTAAGTATGAGTCGAAAGCGGGTTATGGTCGCTTTCACACGGCAGAGATTATTTTTGGCGGGAAAAACGGTATCACGACGGAAGTATTGACCGATACCACATCACAGGTTTTATTACTGAATCCTATGAATCCCGTTTCGACCTTCACGGTTTCGGCTGATTCGGCCTTTTCGGTGTTTGAAATAAAGATCAGAAATAGGGAACCGGGGGTGTTATACGGGGTGAACTTTGAAAATGGCCCGGGCGTTTATGTTGATAATTATGCTTTTCGTGGAAATTCCGGGCTTCCGTTGAATACGGTACCGGCTGAAATATTCTCAGGGTTCAACGTGGCGCTCCACAACAAACTGCTCATACTTCATTACGGGCTCAACGTATTTACGCCTGGTGTGGAGGATTATCACTGGTACGAAATGGCGATGGAAAATGTGATCAGGCATGTAAAGCAGTCATCGCCGGGCATTTCCATCCTGCTCGTCAGCATGCCCGACCGAAGTGCGCTCATCGCCGGCGAATACCTTACGCCTGCCGGATTGCCGGAATTCATCCAGCTTCAGCAAAGGGTCGCGGTAAAAGAGCATGTGGCTTTTTTTAACCTGTATGAGGCCATGGGCGGGGCCAACAGCATGAAAAAATGGGTTGAGGGACATCCGAAACTGGCGGGCGACGACTATACCCATCCCAATGGGGCAGGCGCCACAAAAATCGCATCGCTGGTTTATGACTTTCTGATGAAGGGGTATGACAACTATTTACAAGCTAAATCGGGCCTTTCGAATTGACAAAATATTAACTTGGCCAATGGCATTATCGTTTTTCTGAAATTCTCCAACCCAAATGCTGAAAGGAATGAGTGTTTTTGATTCTCAACAAAAGCGGGATGGTTCCAGGTGAAAAAAAATGCCACAGGATCCGCGGAGGAGATAAGAATAATTCAATTTATTATGGGGTTACCTGAAAGACTAAAAAATATCCTGCTATGATTGATGAGATACAAAACTTTAAAAATTATTTAACTCAGGTTATTACAATTGATAATAAGTCCTTTGATATGTCCATTGAGTATTTAAAGATTGAGCGGATATGTAAAGGTGAATATTTTGTAAAAGATGGACAGGTATGTAGTAAGATTGCATACATTCATGAAGGACTTTTCAGGATTTACTATTTGAAAGATGGAATCGAAATTAATACCTGTTTTTGTAATGAGGACTCCATTACTTCATCGTTTAATAGTTTCATCAATCATATTCCTTCAAACGAGAACATACAAGCCCTTGAAAATTCTGTAGTTGTTACCCTTTCGTTTGAGAACCTGGAAAAATTGTATCTTGAAAGTCCAATATGGCAAACAATCAGCCGATTGCTTACTGAAAAAGAGTGTCTTCGATTATCTGACAGAGCAAGTTCATTAAGTTTCGAATCAGCAATGGAAAAATATAAAAATTTACTCAAATATCAGCCAGAGATAATACAACGAGCTTCCGTTCAACATATTGCATCGTATATTGGAGTATCGCGAGAAACATTAAGCCGCATTCGTGCTAAAATAGGTTGAGGCTATTTTGTGACAATTGTCAATTGAAGTCATCTTTTTAGCAAGTTATTTTGCTTCATAATTATTAACTTAAAAATTGAATTATGAAACGGAAAGGAATACATAAGCCAACAGTAGAAGATGCTATCGAAATCAGCGGAATTGAAATATTGCATCCTGGAGGATACGAACTTACCAAAAGAACCGCCGAACTTTGTGAGTTAAAAGCGGGGATGAGCGTTTTAGATGTATCTTGTGGACGAGGGACACAAGCTATTTATTATGCAAAAACATTTGGTGCAAATGTTACAGGACTTGATATTTCAGAAGAAATGATTAAAACTGCAACTAAAAGGTCAATAGAAAGTTGTGTCATTGATAAGGTGACTTTTGTTTTGGGTGATTCTCAGTGTCTGCCTTTTGGTGACAATACTTTTGATGTTGTCATCAATGAATGCGCTGTTGGAATTCCCGATGATTCTCAAAAAGTTTTAAATGAAATGCTTCGTGTTGTTAAACCAAACGGGTCGGTTGCAATTCATGAATCTACATGGAAAAAATCATTATCGGAACATGAAAAAGACGAAATTGCTGAAAGATACGGAACAACACCTCTGGAATTTAAAGAATGGCATGATATGTTAGAAAAAGCAGGGACAGTTAATATTGTCAGTGAATTTGAGCAATGGTCAAAGCCGGAAATGTTCTGGAATATCCGAAAAGACAGAAAAGTTAAAAACTATAAAAGTGTAATGACAATTGGTGAAAAGGTTACTACTGCTTATAGAGTTTTCAAAGTCTATGGATTTAAGGGTGTTATAAAAGTATTTGAAAATGAGAAATTTTTCTTTCAAATTGTATTAAACAACAAATTAGGATATGCCCTGTTTAAAGGTGTAAAAAAGCCCATTTACCAAACTTCTTAGCAATTGAAGACCACGAAAAATTACCAGGCGCTGATTTATTGCCCTGACAAACTGAAGGTTGCTCCGGCAACAAATTTTACTAACCAAATATCATGCAAATGAAGGTTTGGATTATTGCCGTCATCATATTTACTGCTTTCCGGTCGGTTGCGCAGGATACCGTCCTGATGCGGGAAAACCCGCCGCAGTATGATTCGCTGAAGTTGTTGTACCCTTTCCTGAACCTTCCGAAAAACCGGATTTCGGGAGATTCGGCTTCATTGCTGGAGTTTTACAGGAAACTTGAGCGGATCGAAAACGGGAGCAGCGAGCAGGCTGTTGTCGTCCACATCGGCGATTCGCATGTTCAGCCCGGAGTTTTCACACAGCCATTGCGTGAATGGATGCAGGAAAGATTTGGCGATGCCGGGCATGGCATGATGTTCCCCTACCGGCTTGCCAAGTCGAACGGCCCGGTAGGATATATATCGCATTGTGACACGCCTTGGGTTTCGGGGCGAAACGCTACTTTAAAACGGCCATTGCCGACCGGCATCTCCGGCTTCACCCTTTGGTCGGCACGCCCGTCGGCCTCCTTTACCATTCAATTCACCGAACCCTTTATCAAACCCGGCGATACTGCCCGGCTGATTATTTTTCACGCGGACAGGGACAGCTGTTTCTTCTTCTCGGTAACCAATGAATTGAATGGCCATGCCTATCCGGTTCTGGATTCATCCTGGACA
>JBAXRP010000378.1:0-3371 GCA_037131145.1 Bacteroidota bacterium | reverse complement strand
CTTCACAACCATCGGTTGTTCTGTAATTTACTGAAACGGAATTACCAACCGTTCCAGTCCATTGAATAGTTATCCAGTTTTCGTTGATTGCGCCTCCGGCAACATATATTCCACCTGTAAACACCCAGTTATAGTGATTTCCTCCGCTTTCTGTGGTATAGGTTTTAGTATCATTCTGACAGGCAGTTGTTGCGCCGCTTGTAAAGGTGGGCGATGACAAGGGATAAACTGTCACAATTACTGAATCCATAGCCATGCTTCCATCACAGGTGCCAACCACTGCAAAATAGCTTGTTGTAGCAATAGGAGTTACCGACAGGTTTTCTCCGTAACCCGCAAAAGTACCGCCGGGGTAAGCGTCTTTATACCAGGTAATACCGCTTGGATTGAATCGCGTTCCCTCATTTTGAGCAGTCCAAACATTCAGATTTCTGTCGGTTGCAGTATAAGCGATGGTTCCGTCGGAATTATGAACTCCCTGTGTTGCGCCTTCATCGCTGTTCGGGCAATTTGGTTTTCTCTGAATAAAATTTTCGATTACGCTACTTTGCTCATTTAGTACGATCATGAAGGTTCCCCTGCTTTCGGTATTGGTCTGGCATCCGAAGAGCGGACATTCGAGCCAATAAACAACAAGTTTACGATCGGGGGCTGTGCCTGAAGTGGAATAAAAAACATTATTGGCAATACTACCTACTCCCGGATACCAATCCTGCCAGGGAGCAAAGATGCAATTTTTAGGCGTCGCAGAGCCTTGATTTGGAATAGTGGTTGCCGTGTATGTTGTCCAACCTTGTCCGGTTGGATTGGAAAATCCGATCCATCCATTTGAGCCCACCCAGAACCTTGAATATTGCTGATTAAAAAAGCAAAATGTGAATCCGATTGGGTAGCCTTCGGGAGGCGATCCATTATTGGCTGGGGCAAAGCAATCATCATGTCCGCTGGAAGTACATCCTGTGAAATCACCATCAATTATAGTTCCTCCCGAAAACGGTGGATGTGTAGTATAGTCAATAGTCTCGAAAACATAGTTGGTTGTGCCATATCCGGTACCCTCCATAGACGCCTTCAAATTGGTTGTTTCGCCAAGGCAAATCTCCGTTATACCTGTTATTGTAATAGTTTGTGCAAGTACAGGCGACAAAGAGATCAACAGGAGCAAAAAAATTAAAACTTTTCTATCCATGAATAGTAAAAATGATCGGATTAATCCTTCACGCACCTTGCAGGGAATGCGTTTGCCCTTGCGCCTTCATACCTCGAAACACTCGGCGTGATACTATTTAGTCCTCTTGCTACGGCTTGCAGAGTGGCGGCGTTGTTGGTTGATGTCCAAAAGAATGTCGCCTGTAGCGATGAACCGGTAAACGCCTGAAGGCTATTGAGATAGAAAATCCCGGCAGGTTTTCCTTTGAAAGAATTATAGGTATTGGTATCTTTCATAAACGACCCGGCAACGCCATTCCCCAAGCCGCCTGAAACGCTGTTGATCATGTTAGTCCACTCCAATTCATTGGGGACGTGCCATCCGGGCGGGCAGAATCCCTGCGCCTTGTCGTAGCCATTGTATTGCATAAGTTCATCCCATTGATATAATCCACCTTTAGAACAATCCTGGTTTGACGATAAGCAATACCGTTCAAAGGTACAATTGTCCGACTGTGGGTCATTAAAAGAAACAGTAGAGCCATATCGAAGGTTTTCCTGCATCCAGCATTGCGACCCAATCCAAAGAGTATGGTAGGTTTTTTGAGGGGTTTCGCGCGGGTCGGTAAGGATGTTGCCGCATTGAAAATTGCCATTAGACGGGACAACGGTTATAAAATGCGACGAACTACTCGAAGTGCAACCGAATTGATTGGTATAGGTATAGGTAATAGGATAAACGCCGGTTTCGTAGGTTGAAAGAAGACCGGGATTGAAATAATAAGCTCCTCCCGACAATTCAATGGGGTTATTACCCATAACGCCGGTTATTGTGCTGAAACCTTCCTGAGCGGGTATGCCTTTCAGAAGTGGCGTTCCCCCCTTTAGGATAAATCTTTTTGCATTCAGGGTAGTAACAGGATCGTTGCAGAAATTGTAACTTACCACAGGCAGCGGGTTTACCGAAATGGCGAGCGGCGCGGAAACAGGTCCGTCGCCGCAGTCGTTTTTACCGGTAACTGTAAGCATTCCGTTGGTAGCGACGGCAGAAAATGAGATGTTGATAGTGTCGTTCCCATTACCTGTGATGGTTGCTCCTGAGCCTGAATATACCCAATGATGATTGGTTGCATAAGGAATTGTGGGTACTGAGTAGTAATGAGAGGATGATTTACAAACGCCATTCAGCCCGACTATTGGATCGGGTGTTGTAGGCCAGGGTTTAAAAGAAACAAGGTATGTAGGAGCGTCGGTACGACAACTCACAGGTCCTGGATAATTAATAGTTTCAGTTAGATCAACGTAAACCGGAAGGGTATTTCCCCACAAAACAAAAATTGAATTTGAACCGCCGCCCGATTGAATGGTTCCGCCGGTTGGCGCCCATTGATAAACATGTCCTGAACTTCCTGTGGTATAGCGCTGTGTGGAAAACCCGCAAATAGGGTCAGTTGGACCAATGATCACGGGGTTAGGATTGGGGTTTACAGTTACCGATAGCGTTATGGGAACGGGAGCGGTACAACCAGTTGATCCTACTGTATAATTTATGTTAATAATGTATGTTCCGGGATTTAGCCAGGTCATTTTTAATCTATAATCCGATGACCCTCCACCTGTATATGTGCCCCCCGCAGTTGGGATGCTCCAAAGGTAGGAGGTCGCTCCTTCGTCAGTGAAATAAGTCGCCGTATCCATCACGCAAACATATTGTTTTCCGGTAAGCGAAGGCGTCGGAAGGTTTTGAACATTGACAGGATATGAGGTGGAAGTTGGAGCCGTGCATCCATTAAGATCAAAATAGTTAACCGTCAGAGATTGCGGTCCGATGGTACTCCATGTTACTGTGATGGTATCGCTTCCTTGTCCAGACGTAATGGATCCACCGCTCGAAATTGTCCATTGATAGCCCGTCATGCCAGTTTCTGTATTATAGCGTAAACCGGTTGTTCCTGAGCAAACTGAAGGCGCCCCGGAGATATTTGGTATAGGTAACGGGTTAACTGTGATCGTGAAAGAGTTGGATATTCCTGTGCAAGTCGTTCCGGCGTTGGTAAAAACTGGCGTGACCGTGATTGTTGCCGTTACCGGCACAAAGGAAGTATTGGTAGCCGTGAAAGATGAGATATTCCCTGAACCGCCGGCGCCCAATCCAATGGAAGTATTTGAATTTACCCAGTTATAAACAGTTCCAGGAACATCGCCTGAAATTGAAACCAAAG
>JBAXRP010000377.1:0-3401 GCA_037131145.1 Bacteroidota bacterium | reverse complement strand
CAAGCGGCGCGCGGGCAGCTTCACGGTAGGCCAAGGACAGAGCATTGAGAATAATAAAAAGTGCAATGCCGATCGAGAGGCCGGCAACAGAAATGATGGTTCTTCGCCTCTGATAATAAAGTTCTTTCACAACATAATGCAGGTTCATTTATTTCCTCCGCTGATAAATCATTGGGCCTATTTCATTCATTGGTGATTCAAGAATAATTTAATCAACCACCTCGCGAGCTCACTGTCGAGGTATGAAAGGAACGTCATTACATCGCGAGCTCGCTGCGGAGAATTGACGCTCGTCCCGCAACAGCGGGATTAAAAATAGAACATTTCAATGCAAAAACATGGAACCGCCTAGGACGCCCTGTTAAGAAGGGGGATGAAGTCTAAATTAGTCAAGCTTACCCTGCCTATTTTGATTTGCTGTCAATTGAATTAGCACGGGACGTGCCAAGAAAAATTGTAAAATATAACGTCATAATTTAATGATGTTATTAATAAATAGGCTTTCAATCAAAAAGAAATTCATGCCATTGATTGGGGCAAAAATATCCACATGAGGTATCCGATTGGATATTATGTATCCACGTCAGGGTCAATAGCGGGAATAACGGCCTCAACAAGGTGCATACTATAAAACATACAATCCTTTACTTACAATGGTTGGGTTGTCCGTTCGCCACTTGCAACATATGGTAGTGAACGGTTAGATGGTTTCGAAGGGATTCACCGTTCATCCTGATCCCTCATGGCGCTTTGGACATCCTCGGGCAATAATGGCATGAAGCGTTGCATAACGTTGCGGCTTCGATTTGCATCCAATTCAACCGGGGCATAGTCTGCAAGATTCCACCATCTCCTGCAGTGGCGAATCAGAAAAGGTTGCCGTGATGCAATCGTCATATCTACAGGTGGTCCGGGGGTCGGTTTTCAGGCGCTCACCGTTTGGGGTTTCACCAAATACTTAGCGCCGCAGGTTCCGCATTGGATCTCTACAGACCACTGATCGTTTGATGCCTCAGGCAGATCAATCAGGGACTGGCATCTGGGACATTTTGTGGTTGATCTCTTTTGGCTTACAGGCTGCACCGTAATCGGCTTTTCATCAAAAGTTTGCTCAAAAGGTTGTAGCTCCGGGGCATGATGCCCGACGGGTTCTGCGGGTTTTGATGTCACGGGGCGGAATTGAATGGACGACGCAACGGGACCTCGGGAAAGTTCTGTTTCTTCAGGGTGAATCAAAGCCATTACGGCTTGGCGGATCCGCTCGCTGTCATCCATACCTTCCAGAGACCTGAATCTTCCAAAATCCTCTTTGGAAAGCGTCAGCTTCACTTCAACTGTATTGGAATTGAGCAACGCCGCTTGAAGATCTCCCAGAGTGGAAGCAATGGCCGCCATCCGGCCCGCCGCCTCCAGAAGCTGCGTTTGCAGCTTGCTGATCAGATTAATGGCGGGAAGATTTTGACCTTCGTAAGATACTTTTATATTTGCCAGATCGATCGTGCTCATGCCGTTTCTCCCATGCTCAATGCCTTCCTGATCGGTGATGATGGAGCTATGCTTAAGTATTTAACTTTATTGCGCATAATCCGTCTGGACTCAACATTCCCAGAACAGTCAGGAGCTGGGAAACTCCCGTTGCCTTTGAGCACCGATCCTACTGCATAATTTTGAAGATGTAAATATTTTTTTCGTTGCGTGGCCTGTTTTTTTAGATATGGGTAATCCCCTTAAAATAATTGCCCCGCAGCAAAATGTTATCGTGGATACAACGGGGACATGCGTCCTCTATTCTTTCCCCCTATTCTATTCTTCTGTTCTATTCTTCTTGACACATAAACCTCTTTTCATTATGCTTTCTACGAAAAGATGGAGATTTGTCATATCAAACAAGAATGAACACTCTCTTCGGTTTGAACCTGCCGAAAGGTGTTTGCTTTTAACAGCAGGCGTGAGGGTCCCCGGTGCCATTTAATGCCATCCCCGCAGAAGACTTTCTAAACAGAGAACCCGAGTTAAATTATCTGAAGGGTCTGTCCAAATTAAAGGCAAACGCCCTGGGCGGAGATGTGTTCCTTGACGGGGCAAGGGGAATGGGCAAGACTGAACTCCTCAAGCAGACCTACCGCATCCTTTTCTTGGAAAACAATGTCGTACCGTTTTACTATTCCTTTAAGACGGCGAACTTGAAGGGAGCCTATTTTGCCCAAGACTATTTCACCGGGTTCGTCAGGCAATATATCTCCTTCGTAAAAAAAGATCCCTCGCTCGCAAGCAATGTGGCCGAGCCGCTTCAGCGTCTTATGCCGGTAATATCTTCACTCGGTTTGTACTGGCTGATCGACTGCATCGAAGACTTTCAGGGCCATGTAAGCAAAAATGATTTTTACTGGCAACTCGTCGCGGCAATATCCGCCCCGGTCATGGCCGCTCAAAAAACGGGAAAGCCGGTTATCGTGATGCTGGACGACTTTGATGCGGCGGCGCACCTTTACGAGTCAAGCATGGGAGATGCGCATGGTCTTATCAGCCTCTTCGGGGACTCGATGCGAAACCGCCTCTGCCCTCATGTGATCACCGGCTCAGCCGGCGCACTTGAGCCTGTATTCACAGACCATTCCCTCATCGGAATGACGGAACGGATGCGGCTCGGTCCTCTTCCGGAAGACCTGGCCATTGCACTTTTTAGGGCTCATCTCACAAATCTGAAGTTAACCTGCGCACCGGGCGTGCAGCTTGCGTTCCTGGAGATATTGAGGGGAAACCCGTTTTATATCAAGAATCTCGCAAAGGCAGCCTGGAAAATGCAGAAAAATGTGATTAATGAAAATGATTTAATGGAATGCTACAGTTTTGAAGTATCCGATGGTGAAACTGCATTTTATTGGGCTTCCGTATTCAGTCGTTACGTTAAAAACCCGGCACAAAGAAAAGCAATGTTGAAGCTCCTCATGCACGCGATTGAAAATGGAGGAATTGAAGACGGCAAAAGACTCTCAATGATATCCGGCCTGGGCGAGACCGAGACGGAAACCATTCTCGGCGCACTTACGACCTCAGGGATCATGCGAGCCAAAGATACAGTCCTCCAGGATTTCATCCACTGTCTTTACATGAAGGAAATAGAGGGCAGAAACGCCAACGATGTGAGGGAGAAGATAGAGGAGAAATATATTCAGGAAAGAGAAGAATCGTTTTTTGAGATGGTGATCCCGATGAGTTCCAATGCGGAACTTGTGGTGGCAAAAGCTGTCGAACAGATTGGCAGAAACATGAATCTCGACGCCGAGTTCCTGAATTATCTACAGCTCGCGCTGATTGAGGTCTGCATTAATGCAATAGAACACAGCGGGAGTTACGAAAAAAAGATTTTCCTTAAGTTCATCACCAGGCCGGACAAACTC
>JBAXRP010000376.1:0-3408 GCA_037131145.1 Bacteroidota bacterium | reverse complement strand
TGAAAGAGATACTAACAAAAGAAACCTTGAAACCCTTGTAAATACTGTAACTACGTTGAAGATCAGGCATAAAAAAAGGAGGCCGTTAAGCCTCCTTGGTGATCAGCCTGGGATTCGAACCCAGGACCCCCGCCTTAAAAGGGCGATGCTCTACCTGCTGAGCTAGCTAATCAGCCTCTGAATTTGAGGGTGCAAAAGTACGATTAAAATTAAAAATTAAAAATTAAAAATTAATATTTTACTAAGTCATTGATTTTCTGAAATTAATACAATGAAATGTCTCCCTTTCCTGCCCTAAGGACAAACATTTCTTCGCCAGTGCAATCAATTACTGTTGACGGCACGTTTCCGCAATGGCCTGAGTCAATCACGATGTCGACCAACTTATGGAACCGTTCATATATCAACTCGGGATCTGTTTGGTAATCAATAATTTCATCAACCGAATGGATAGAAGTTGTCATGATGGGATTTCCAAGAAGTTCAACGATCTGGATGGGGATGTTGTGTTCTGGAATACGAATTCCGACAGTCTTTTTCCTGCTTTGAAAAAAATGGGGCACATCGCTCGTCGCATTCAAAATAAAGGTGAACGGCCCCGGTAATGCACGACGCATTACTTTATAAGTATGATTCGGAATAGGTTTGGAGTATCCTGAAAGTTGGCTGAGATCACTGCAAATAAATGAAAAATTTGCCTTTTCACGTTTTATTCCCTTGATTTGGGCTACCCTGTCAACCGCCTTGATTTGGGTGATGTCGCAACCCATGCCATAAACAGTATCCGAAGGATAAATGATTACCCCGCCATTACGCAGACAATCAACAACAATTTTCAGTTGCCGCTCACTCGGATTATTTGGATGAATTTTCAGTAACAATTTAGATTGTGTTAAAAAGCAAAAAGCGCACCTGTAGGCCAATATGTTTTTATGTGAATATTAATGGCAAAAAAACATATACTATGGGCACTCTTTTTATTGAAAGCAAAGGTACAATGCTTAGGCCAATTGGCAATAATTATTCGTTTGTGCTTATGACAAGATATAATGTTGTTGTATATCAAGCAGGCTGATTTCTATACAAGTAATCATCTCTGCCCCGTTCCAAACGCTGATAAAAATGGCGAACCAATCGCTATTCCACGATTTGGGATGCCCATTTAGTAAGTTACGAATTACGAATTAGCCCCCTTCTCAATAATCCGGGGATATTCCTCGTCGTTCATGATGGCATTTTGGTGGTTGATCGACTCAATGTGAATGGCTTTAAAAACAATATCGATAAACTCCTTGCTCAAGCTAAAAAACGCAGCTTTTTTTTCAGCTTTCTGCATGATCTCTTTCCAACGGTTTTTCTGTAGGATGGTTATGCCCTGCTCTTTTTTATAGCGGCCTATCTCTTTGGCAACAGCCATTCTTTGTCCCAATAATTCTATAAGGTTTTCATCATAATGATCAACTTTTGCCCTCAACTCCTCCAGGATATGAATAAAGTTTATATTGGTCGAATGCTGGTCACGGTAAACCAGTTGCGAAATCATCTCAAAAAACCGGGAAGGTGTAATTTGCTGGTTGGTATCGCTCAATGCCACCGAAGGATCAGGATGCACCTCTATCATCAAACCATCATAATCGAGATCCAAAGCCTTTTGAGAAATCTCGAGGAGGAACTCGCGGGAACCTGCAATATGGCTTGGATCGCAAATCATAGGCACATCTGGCAAACGATGCTTCATTTCGATTGGGAGCTGCCACAGCGGCTGATTTTTATAGCGGAGTTTTTCATAGCTGTTAAATCCCCGGTGGATCAAACCAATCCTTCGGATGCCGGCTTTTTGAATTCGCTCAAAAGCGCCATGCCATAATTCAACATATCGCTAATTTGCCGGAGTTGTGCTTCAATACCTTCTTTCAGTTCCGTATCTTCAATAAATTTCTGTACTACATCAAGCCGGTCGTTGATCCTTGGTATATCTTTTAAAGGCAAAGCCACCCACCGTTTTAACAATCGGGCCCCCATGGGAGATATGGTCCTGTCAATTACCTGAATAAGCGTTTTAGCCCCTTCATTGAGTGATTGGAATAGTTCGAGGTTACGGATCGTAAAGCGGTCAATCCAAACATAGCGTTCTTCTTCTATGCGTGAAAGCCCTGATATATGCTGGATTTGTGTGTGTTGTGTCAGATCCAGGTAATGCAGTATTGCGCCGGAAGCAATCACACCAAGTTCAAGCGTCTGAACTCCAAACCCCTTTAGTGAAACCGTTTCAAAATGACGGAGCAGCCGGTCCCTTGCAGCATCTTGCGTATAAACCCAATCGTCGAGTTTAAAGGAGTAAAATTTGCTCCCGAACAACTCAGCAAACTGTTTTTCTTTTCCTTTTTGGAAAAGTACTTCTTTAGGCTGAAAACTGTTTAAAAGTTTATCTATATACTCGAATGAACCCTCTGCAGTAAGAAATTCGCCGGTCGAGATATCAAGAAAAGCAACACCGGCAAGGGTTTTATCAATATGAACCGATGCAAGAAAATTATTCTCACGATGTTCAAGCACGTTATCATCAATGGAAACACCCGGCGTTACTAATTCGGTAATGCCTCGTTTTACGATATTTTTGGTTGTTTTCGGATCTTCCAGCTGCTCACAGATGGCAACACGCTGTCCAGCCCTTACCAGCTTCGGAAGATAGGTATCCAATGCATGATAGGGAAAGCCTGCTAATTCGACAAAACTTGCTGAACCATTAGCGCGACGGGTTAGGGTAATGCCCAGAATTCCGGAAGTTTTAATAGCGTCTTCGGCAAAGGTTTCATAAAAATCGCCAACCCTAAATAACAATACAGCATCAGGATATTTATTCTTGATGCCATAGTATTGCTTCATCAAAGGCGTTTCGACATATTTATTTTCGCTTTGAGACAAATCGGATCATTTAATAGTTTCAGTAATAAACAAAGATACAAGCATTAAGCAAACGAAAAATATTTATTTAATCAGAATGGCGGGAAGTTTTCAACATTATTCAGAAGATATAAACGAAATAATGATAAGGCTGTGCTATTTCAGTAACAAATCAGGTTTCTTTGTTGTGTATTATTTAAATTTTCACCCCATCCAAGCCATTTCCCCTCTTCATTTTATCAGTAAACTTCCGGATAAATGACATGCCACCCGTTCGTAAAAGTCCAATTAAACAGAGCGGCACGACCAACCAATGAAATGTTTGAGGAAGAAATATCATACTGATCAAAAACAAGAGAAGTGTAGCGGCTGTAAATTTCAGATACCAGGATAGTCTCATCCGTAGGGGTTTAAAAAGCCAAAGAAAGGCAAAGATAAAATGTGTCGGGAGCGCCCAGATTAAGTTTAGATTCCATCCTGTTGCTTCCAGGCTTGAAATAAAGC
>JBAXRP010000375.1:0-3410 GCA_037131145.1 Bacteroidota bacterium | reverse complement strand
TTTTCGGGATCATAATGTTTCCAATTCGCTGCTATTCCAAATTGAAATTCGGAATAAAGCTCCATTTTATGCCATCTGACTATCGGAATTCCTAAAATTCCATATAGGGAAACCGGATAACCAACCTCCCGGGAGTCAAATAAATCACCAACTGTTAATCCGGCGCCGTAATATGGTCCTCTGTAAACCCGCTGCCAATCAGAATACCCTGGGTTCTGCCACAACATCTTGATAGTATATGCCTGGTATTTCTGTAAAGGAGTTCCTTCCAAATTATTGCCTTTGACAAAATCGGTAGTAGGAAGGATAGTTCCATATTGATAATTTGCAGAAATACTTGGATAGTTTTTACGCTTAACGTAAAATGTATCCGTTTGGCAATAACAAGAAAGGACTAAAACTGTTGAAATAACAACAAGAAAGTATGCTTTCATGCTCGTTGATTAAATAAATAGGTTTTTAGTTATAAATCTGAAGATCCAGCTATGCGTTTTCTGCTTTTATCCAATTGAGGTAATCGCTAATCGTTTTGTCCATGTCTGAAAACGAAAGACCAAGATACCGGACTGCTTTACTGTTGTCGAAGTAGTTTCCGGTGCAGAGGATACGCGCATTGGTATAATTTAATTCTGAATGGATTCCTAAACATTGGAAAATGCTTCCGATCACGCCGAATATGATGAGTAGTTGCGCAGGAAGGGAAATCAGTGTTGCCTTGTGTTTTGAAATCATATTAACTTTTAAAAAGAAATCGTGGAAAGAAAGGTTTTCGCCCGCAAGTAAATAGCTTTCACCTGAGTTCCCATCTGTAATTGCGTTGACTATTCCTTTTGCTGCATCCCTTACATCAACAAAATTTTTACCTCCCGGAGGGCAGATGACAAACCTTTTACTCAAGATCATATTAAAGATTCTCCCGGAATGTGGATTGTGATCAACGGGGCCGATCATGAATGTCGGATTTACTACTACCGCATCGATCTTCCGATTTTTCACCGCTTCCAGAACTAAATCCTGTGCAAAAAGTTTACTTTTCGCATAACCTGATTTTAAAAACAGGGGT
The DNA here is from genome assembly GCA_037131145.1 of Bacteroidota bacterium. Lineage (GTDB taxonomy): Bacteria > Bacteroidota > Bacteroidia > Bacteroidales > FEN-979 > CAIVAT01. The sequence continues at coordinate 2,347 of JBAXRP010000375.1, read as the reverse complement.
GAAACAGGTGTACGTTCATTTCCCGGATTTACCACAGTTCCAAAACCCATGGTGTTGGCAGTGCTGACAAATATCAAGCGCTTACAATTTTCATTTTGAACGGCTTCAACAATATTTGCTGTAGCATCAACATTCACAGGGTAATAATCACTGGTTTTGCGATACGACTGATTTGTATCTGCCGCAGCATGGATAACATAATCACAACCTTTTACAACCGTTGAGACATCTGCCTTGTTCGTGATGTTCCCGTAAAATATTTCAATGTTCAGCCCGGAAAGAGCGGGTGCTTTTGCTCCGGATCTCATCATTGCACGAACAGTATAACCTTCTCTGAGCAGTTCATGGACGATATGACCCGACAAAAATCCGTTTGCGCCTGTTATTAAAACTCTCATGAAGTTATTGGTTATTTAGTTGAGTACAGGAATAACGGGTTGAAGGGAGTTGATTTCCTTTCTGACAACCCTTGATAACAAAGTCAATTTCCATGTATTCGGCACTAAAGTCATTAAAACCCAGTTGATTTTATTCAACATTCCAGGCAAAATAAATGGATCCTTATTCAGCAGTTGCCTGATCGCAATACCTGCCAGTTCCTGTGAACTGACCTGACCCACTCTGCCCAAAATGCCTTGCTTTTCAATTCTTGCCGTGACATCGGCATTTGTTTTAACAGGACCGGGATGAATAACGCTGACAAAAACGTTGGAGCCTTTGAGTTCTTCCCGTAAACCTTCGGAAAATGAGTAGACAAATGCTTTGGAAGCAGGATAAACAGTCTTGAATGCGAAAGGAGAAAATGCAGCCATGCTGGCTACATTTAAAATAAATGCTATTTTGTGTTTTTTAAGTTCCGGCAACAACAACCGCGTAAGTAAAGATGTTGCCCTGATATTTACCTGGATAATGGCATCTATGTATTCAGGGGAGACGCTTTCAAATGCTTTTGTACCTCCAATCCCAGCATTGTTTATAAGAATAAACGGGCTGTAATTCGAAATGGCCCAATTCGCCACATCATACACTGATTCGTACTTATAGAAATCTGTTTCAAAATACTGTGCATCCACCTCATATTCATCCCGGATCTCGTGGCAGAGATCATCCAATCCCTCACCTTGTAAGGAAACCAAAAGTAAATTGATTTTTCGTGAAGCAAGTTCATAAGCCATTGCTTTACCAATTCCACGACTGGCGCCTGTAACCAATGCATATTTTTTGATGGGATAATTCATAGTTTATTCGGGTTTTAAGATTAGTGTTTCTTTTTGTTTTAAAATTTTAAGGACAATGAAATAATACATGGCTGAAATGACCGCTCCTGTAATAAAGCCGCCAATAAGCAATGAAATGAACACTTCTGATCCGGCATGATAAAGGTTCATAAATAGATTCCCTGAGAGCAAACTGTGGATATCGAGATTGCCATTTTTTCCGAGCAGCCATGCTCCCAGCTTATAATTCAATGGGTACAGGAATAATCCCTTTGTCCAGTTTGTGTTGATTACTCCGATTACTGAAGCTGTTTTACTTAGACGGAAAATCCAGGACAGTGACAGGCTTATGATGATCTGCATTCCAATCAGTGGTGTTACCCCAATGAATGAACCCATTGCAAAACTGCTTGCAATTATTTTGGGTTCACCAATTAAATTTTGAACTTTTTCTGTTAAGCGTTTTTTTAACTTTCTCATGATTTAATTAAGTGTTTATACACAAAATATTACTTTCAGTTTAATCATATTACGCATAAAGACTCCTCTGACTACGGGATCCTGTATGAATCTGGGAAATTCAGGAGAAGTGCAGGAAATAGTGGAAAGTGAAATAAATATGCGGCCATGTCCCATGTCGGTAATTTTCCAGGTTGCTTTGCAGTTTATCAGCCTTTTCACGTTTTTCTTTAAGGGCATGGCATTTTCATTGCTTATTATTTCAATGGTTGCAGATGAAGGATCAGTGTAATTGAGGTGTGTGACAGAAACCATGTCCCTGTTTGCGAAAGGCCAGGGCAAAGAGAAGTAAGTATAGGATTCCCAATCCTTGTCAGATTCCTTCTTAACCAGGTATGCGTCACTTACATTTTCCATCCAAATTTTTGCCTTTGAAGGATCACTCAGTAAATTAATCACTGAGCTCATGCTGCCTTGTATGGTCATTTCTCCTTTCCGCTCCTTTACCTTCAAATCATTTGTAATTTTTACCCATCTCTCGTAAATGGTAATTCCCGATTCCGACTTAACTTCTTTCCAGGATTCGGTCGCCATTAAATGACCTCCTGCCAGTAAAACGAAAAACATCAGGCTCATGCTTGCTTTTTTTAACTCAGATACTTTCATGTGAA
>JBAXRP010000374.1:0-3447 GCA_037131145.1 Bacteroidota bacterium | reverse complement strand
TTCCAGGTTCCAGGTTCCAGGTTCCAGGTTCCAGGTTCCAGGTTCCAGGTTCCAAATTTGAGCCCACTCCGAAAAGTAGTTAGAAAAATGAGAATTTGGCTAAAGCCGGAATGTCAGCAACTTGAATTGCCACTACCTTAAGGTAGTGGCAATTGATAACCAGATAGTTACTGGACTTTAGTCCAAATTGTTTGCTTTTCGGAGTAGGCTCAAATTTGGATTTTGCATTTTTATTGCTCAACAATCCACCATGACAAAATTATTCTGCGGAAAAAATATACTTGATTTGTCCCGCCCCGCAGTGATGGGCATACTCAACCTCACGCCTGATTCATTTTTTGACGGAGGCAGGTATTCTGCAATTTCAGACCAGAAAAAACGCGTTGAACAGATGATTGCGGAGGGCGCTTCCATCATTGATATTGGAGCTGTATCGTCGCGACCGGGGGCGGCTGAGGTTAGTGAAAAAGAAGAGATGGAGCGACTGCTTCCTTCGCTGAAGGCAATAACGGCTGAGTTTCCGGAGATGATCATTTCCGTTGATACTTTCCGAAGCGCTGTTGCCTGCGCCGCAGTTGAGCATGGCGCAGGTATGATAAACGATATTTATGGCGGCAGGTATGAACCCGGAATGATGGAGAACGTTGCATCCTTAAAGGTCCCATATATCCTGATGCATTTAAAAGGAACGCCCGCAACAATGCAGATAAATCCATCCTATTCCGATGTGGTTGCCGAAGTGTATTTCTTTTTCGAACAGCTACTTGTTAGATGCCATGAAACAGGTTTGTCGCAGATTATTATTGACCCTGGATTCGGATTCGGAAAAACCGTGGAACAAAATTTTACCCTGCTTTCAAATCTCAAAACTTTTAAAGCGCTGGGGAAACCCATCGTTGCCGGTCTTTCAAGGAAATCAATGATCAACGCGGTTCTTCACACTTCTCCCGATGAGGCGATGAATGGCGCTACCGTACTCAATACGATAGCTTTACTCAAAGGAGCTGATATTCTCCGTGTGCATGACGTGAAAGAAGCTGTGGAAGCGGTGAAACTGGTAATCCAGACTTTCCCTGACCTGTTGTCGGAAAAACAAATATAAACGACTGGCAAACGCCTGGCAATTTTGTATATTTGCTAAAACAAATGAAGATGCCGGAGATTAGTAGGTTTTCGGAACATATAGTAGGTATTACGAAGAATAATTTCACCCCTTCGGGGTTTGTAAAAACTTCGATTAGAAAAAAAGTTGATTGGTTGCCAAATCCCGAAGGGATGACATGATTATAGATGGAAAAGATGGAAAAATGGCGTTGATTTCGCCCCTGAATTCCTATATTCAATTGGCAAAAGCCAGAAATAATTTGCACGATAATACCTTTTCTCCATGTTATTAACCGGTTTATTCAGTTTCCGCATTGTTGACCTGATTGACATTGTCCTTTTTGCCATCTTACTTTACGAAATTTATAATCTTGTAAAAGGCACTGCAGCCATAAGGATTTTTGTCGGAATCATTACTGTTTACATCCTCTGGAAGGTTGTAAAGACTTTGCAGATGCAACTTCTGACTGAAATTCTCGGACAGTTTATCAGCGTTGGAGTAATCGCGCTTATCGTAGTGTTTCAGCCGGAGATCAGGCAGTTTCTGTTGATGGTTGGAAATTCAAGGATCATCAGAAACCAAAGCAAACGGTTTCTTTTCTGGCGATTTAAAATCAACAAACCCATTAATCTCAATATTGACAACATCGTAATGGCTTGTCAGAAAATGGCTGCTTCAAAAACCGGCGCTTTGATAGTAATTTCCCAGCAAAATGAACTTCTTCAGTATATTTCAACCGGACAAACCATTGATGCATCAGTCACAGAGGTTCTGCTCGAAACGATCTTCTTCAAAAACAGTCCGCTGCATGATGGAGCCGTGATTATCAGCGGTAACAATATCCGGGCTGCAAGGTGCATACTTCCGGTATCAAACAAATCTGATATTCCGCAGGGGTGTGGTTTGCGTCACAGGGCGGCAGTTGGCGTCACTGACAAAACAGACGCTATTGCTATCTTAGTTTCCGAAGAACGCGGTAATATTTCTTACAGTTTTGAAGGAAAACTCAGGCACAACGTAACGCCAAGCGAGCTTTCCACTTTTCTTGAAGAGAGGTTTAAATGATTCGGAACCTTGAACCTTAAACCTGGAACCTTGAACCTTGAACCTTGAACTTACCGTTTCCTTTTAGCTTTCCCCAGTGAATCGGCAATTCGGAGGCTGTCGGCTTTTTGCTTTGCTTCAAATTCTTTTATCAGCATTTCCGGGGTTTTACCGAGGTTCATCAGCGCCATACGGGCATCGTCGGCAAATTCATCCTTTGGATATTTTTCAATAAACTGGAGATAAATTTCACGCGCCTTATCAAGGTCTTTAAGCACGTTTTCATAAACAAACGCCTTGAAAAATAAACACATTGCAACCTTTGGACCATTGGGATAATCACGGATATACTGGTCAAAATAACCCATTGCTTTGTTCCCATCGCCTGAATTCATAACGATGTTAGCCGCCTTGAAAAGGTATCCGGCTGAAAGTGTATCTTTCGGGTTGGCTGCAATAAAATCAATATACATCACAACAAGGCTATCAGCCTTTTCTTTATTAAAATTGTAGGCGTCAGGGGCAAAAAGTCGCTTTTCCATGCCGGTAATCTGATTAATTCTTTTCTCCCTTGAAGGACTGCAACCGGTTAAGATACCTAAAAAAACTGCAAGCAATAAAACTGTGGTTCTTTTCATAATATTTTCTTTAGATATTTTGTTACTTTTTACCTTTCTTAACCAGTGGAAAAATCATCTTATAATCAACATCAACATTACCCTTGCTAATATCCGCAAGGCGTCCCTTCAGGAGCATTTTTTTCAAGGAACTTACGCGATCAACAAAAACAACGCCTTCAATGTGGTCATATTCATGCTGGATGATACGGGCAACTACCCCGTTATAGCGTTCGTCATGCTCTACGAAATCCTCATCCATATATCTTACATAAATCACGGGTTTGCGGATAATATCTTCACGAAGTCCGGGAAAACTCAGACATCCCTCGTTGAATGAGAATTCATCGCCTTCCTCCTGATAAATTGTGGCGTTGATAAAGGTTTTACGGAATGTTTCAGTCTCCGGGTATTTTTCTTTAAACGCCGATGCATCAATCACGAAAAGCCTTATTGAACGGTTTACCTGAGGTCCGGCCAAACCAACGCCATCCGACTGATACATCGTGTCCCACAAATCGGTAATTACCTGCTTCAGGTTGGGATAATCCGGCGTAATATCTTGAGCTATTTTCTTTAAAACAGGATGTCCGTAAGCGACAACTGGCAATATCATAGGTGTATTTTAGCTGGTAAGTTGGTAAGTTGGTAAGTTGGTAAGTTGGTAAGTTGGTAAGTTGG
>JBAXRP010000373.1:0-3490 GCA_037131145.1 Bacteroidota bacterium | reverse complement strand
ATTTCTGTACAGGTTTCCATGCCATCTATCCCTTCCATCATAACATCGAGAATAACCAATTGTGGCTTGCTCTCCATGGCAAGGTTGATGGCTTTATGTCCGTTGTTGGCTTTTAATACCCTATACCCCTCTTTCTCCAGGTTATATCCGAGGAATTCAAGAGTATCGGGTTCGTCATCAACCAACAAGATCGTAATCTCGCTGCTCTCCATAAGGTGTTAATCTGAGACGTAAAGATAGAATATTTAACAATTTGTTTACCTTGCATTACACGTATTTTATTAGATTTGAGCAGATTCTGGATCTTCTTTCATGAATGGAGTGAATATAGATACGAATTTTTTTACATGCAAGGGGTAACCATATGATGGATTGTCGTCTAATGAATGAAAAATCCCAATTCATGGTATTTTATGTTACAAAAACGCGCCCTGCTGTTTTTAACACAATTGTAACTTCATTAGCATTTTATTACAAGCAGATGATCAATGTCAGTGATTTTATGAATTTTGCGACTTGTTCCTTTAAAACATGTATTTATGGCGAAAAAAATTGCTATAATCGGCGCTGGTATTGCCGGTTTATCGGCCGGGTGCTATGCCCGGATGAATGGGTACGAAGCTGAAATTTACGAAGCGCACAGCATCCCGGGAGGGTTGTGTACTGCATGGAAAAGGGGAGAATATACCATCGACGGCTGTCTGCAATGGCTAACCGGGTCGGCTCCCGGAAACAGCTTCTACAGGTTCTGGAAAGAACTTGGCGCCATTCAAGGTCGTAAAATGTATAACCATGATGAGTTTTGCCGCTTTACCGGAACTGACGGAAGAACCTTCATTGCCTATTGTAATGTTTACCGGTTGGAAAAACACATGCTGGAATTCTCACCGGATGATGCTGAAACGACTGAATTGTTCTGCCGCCTGGTTCGGAAGTTTACGAATTTTGAGGCCCCCATCGAAAAAGCATTCGAATTATACAATTTCCCCGATTATGTCAGGCTGATGTGGAAGATGTTGCCATACATGAAAGATCTCGGTTTTTGCACCCGGTCATCCATTGGCGATTTTGCCAGGCGATTCAAAGACCCGTTTTTGCGTGAAGTTTTTCCGATGATCATCGATTCCCCTGATATGAGTTTATTTGTGCTGGTTTCCACCATGGCTTTGCTGCATATCAAAGCCGGAGGTTTTCCCGAGGGGGGGTCACTGGCTTTTGCCAGGTCGATTGAACAGCGGTTTATCAGTCTCGGGGGAAAAGTATTCTATGGTAAATCCGTCGAAAAAATCCTGGTAAAAGATGGAAATGCCTGCGGAATTCAACTTGAAAACGGGGAACAGATCAGCGCCGGCTATGTTATTTCTTGTGCGGATCTCCGCACAACCGTATACAAAATGCTCGATGGGAAATTCATTGAACCCCAGCATGAAGCATTGTTTCAAACGTCAAAGATCTATCACTCATCGGTACAGGTATCCTTTGGCGTGAATATGGATTTAACGCAGGAGCCCGGATGCGTTGCCGATATAAATAAACTTGAAATACCAATGCTGATCGGCGATGAGAAAATTGAATGGCTGAGGGTGCACAATTACAGTTTTGATTCGACCCTGGCCCCGAAAGGGAAAACCGTTGTTTTATGTTTTTTCCCGGTGGAGAAATTTAACTACTGGGAAAACCTCTATGCCGACAAAAAAGTGTACCAGGAAGAAAAGGAAAGAATAGCGAAAGTGGTAGCGGAGGAACTGGAGCGAAAATACCCGGGATTTATCTCCCGCGTCGAAGTAACCGATGTGCTGACCCCCATGACCTATGTGCGGTATACCGGCAATTACCATGGAAACTACATGACCTGGGTCATGACACCCGATCTGATGAAACGTCACCGGCTGGTAAAAAAAACGCTTCCAGGATTAAAAAATTTCTGGCTGTCAGGCATGTGGGTCCAGCCACCGGGTGGTGTTCCGTCCGGAGCCAAGTCCTCACGGGATATCCTTCAAATGATATGCAGTCAGGACAATAAAAAATTCAGTACTTCAGAAGCATGATACACTTTATGATATTTGAACCGGGGTTAAACCTGGACGGCATCGACAAATGATCCTTAAAAACATATTGTTATGGATTCAAACTTAAAACCGGGGACCTCCATCCTCATCATGAAGCCGAAAATGACACGGTCATTTTATGAACTCACCCGTGGAGAAGAAATCATTGGAACCATCTCGTTTACCAAGCCCTTCGGCACGCTCGCCCAGGCACAGATATTTGACGAAGAATGGTCGTTGAAGAGAATGGGATTCTGGAAGCCTTATATTACAGTTCGCCGCAAAGATGATAACCAGGATTATTTCCAGATCCCTTTTTCAGGGAAGTGGCAGGGATTACTGACCCTGACAACACATACCGGCGAATTTTACGAGTTGAGCCAGACCGGATTCTGGAACCCTAAATGGGTTTGGATGAAACAGAAAACAGTGTTGATGGAATTTGATATTAAGTTCGGGATGAAAAAGTATGCCGAACTGATAATCCGGGAGCAGGATAAACTGATGGACATGTTGCTGATCATCGGCGCGTATGGTATGATCATGCAGGGGTGGGATGACGGGGCATCAGCAGCAGCCATTACTGCAGCGATCGCTTAGATCTTTGTTACAACAAAAAAGGACCTTTATCAAGCGGATTTAATTAAAAATCAAAACAATGAGTGAGAGTCATTTGATCGATGCAGCCAGTTGTAACAGATGTGCACTGTGCGTCATAGTTTGTCCTGCCATGATCCTGGAAAAAAGGAGCAATGGAGAAGTTGCCTTCAAAACCGACCGTACGGATATTTGCATCCGTTGCGGCCATTGCATGGCCATGTGTGAATCAAAATCAATTGCGATTGAAGGGATCAGTTATAAAACCAATTTCAGGGAACTCCCGGAAACAAATGTGGATTACCGTCAATTGATGGAATTTTTAATGACCCGCCGTTCTGTAAGAATTTTTCAGCATAAACCGGTACCCCGTGAACTTGTTGACAGAATCCTTGACATAATTTCAACAGCGCCTTTCGGGGTTAGTCCTGATAATGTTGAAATTACGGTTATCACCGACAAATCCCTCATCGAGAAAGCAGTATCGGAAATGTCGAAAATATACCAGCAATTGGGAAAAATTATTAAAATTCCTGTCCTTGGCTGGTTGATTAAAAGAAGTATGTCGGAAGAGACAACCAACACCCTGATGAATTTCATCGTTCCCCATATCGAAAAGGGTCACTATACCAACTCCGACGTTGTTGATGATATAGCCCGCAACGCGCCTGCCCTGTTCATTTTTCATGCGCCGAAAGGTGCGGAAGAACACACTGTTGATGCGCACATATATTTAACTTATGCTTTAATTGCCGCTCATTCGCTGGGTCTTGGAGCAACTGCAATCGGTCTGATCGGACCGGCCATCAATCAAAGCAAGCCGCTGCGCGCCATGTTCCAGATTC
>JBAXRP010000372.1:0-3493 GCA_037131145.1 Bacteroidota bacterium | reverse complement strand
AAGTCTTGTAATTGCGGGCGAATTAGTAATGACGGCAGCTCGCAGGAAAAACGTAATGGTTATTCCCGTTGATTCTGAACATTCGGCTATTTTTCAGTGCCTTGTTGGGGAAGATCCGCGCACTGTTGAAAAAATCTATCTCACTGCCTCCGGAGGTCCTTTCAGGGGAATGAAACGGCATCACCTTGCAAAGGTTACGAGGGAAGATGCTTTGAACCATCCTAACTGGAAAATGGGTCATAAGATCACTGTTGATTCAGCTTCGATGATGAATAAAGGACTCGAAGTGATTGAAGCCCGCTGGCTTTTTAATCTCGATCCCTCACGGATTGAGGTTATCATTCATCCACAGTCGGCGGTACATTCAATCGTTCAGTTTGTTGATGGATCAATGAAGGCACAGATGGGACTTCCCGACATGAGACTTCCTATTCTCTATGCAATGGCTTATCCGCAACGGATTCAATCGGAATTTCCCCGGTTCAATTTTCTGCAATATCCCATGTTAACCTTTGAACCTCCCGACATAGAAATATTTCGCAACCTTGAGCTTGCTTACGTTGCGCTTCGCAGAGGAGGCAATTCACCCTGTGTGTTGAACGCAGCCAATGAAGCGTCAGTTTCTGCCTTTTTGCGAAACAGGATCAGCTTTTTACAAATGTCGGAAATCATAGAACACTGCATGGAAACCGTTTCTTTTATTAAAAAACCTTCATATACCGATTTGGCTTCAACTCATCATGAAACTATTTCTGTTGCAGAATCGCAAATTTTACAATTATCACATAAGTAGTTTTCGAATTTTAATATTTAATAATAATTTTATCTGATGGAGATTTTTAACAAAGTTGCTCAGTTATTGCTGAGTTTGTCAATTCTTGTAATTGTTCACGAACTGGGTCACTTTTTAGCGGCGAAGCTTTTTAAAACCAGAGTGGAAAAATTTTACCTGTTCTTTGATCCCTGGTTTTCATTATTCAAATTTAAAAAAGGTGAAACGGAGTATGGTTTGGGATGGATACCGCTGGGGGGATATGTCAAGATTTCAGGAATGATTGATGAATCAATGGACAAAGAGCAGATGAAACTACCTCCTCAACCATGGGAATTTCGCTCAAAACCGGCATGGCAACGACTGATAATCATGTTGGGCGGCGTAACTGTTAATGTGATTCTGGCAATCGTGATTTACGTGGCGATGTTAACTATGTGGGGAGAACAATATCTGCCAGTATCCGGGGTAAAGTATGGAATAACGGTTGATTCACTTGGATATGATATGGGACTTAGAAACGGCGATAAAATCATATCGGTTGCAAACAAAATGGTTGATGATTTTGCTGCAATTCCAAAGACTATCATACTCGAAGAAGCCAAAACCGTTCAGATTATGCGAGGCGATAGCGCGATGGACATTCAGATACCCGCCGGGTTTATCAGCAGGTTGATTAAGTATAAATCGCCCGATTTCATTTCCTTCAGATTTCCATTTATTATTGGGGATTTTGCGCCTGGATCAGCCGCAAAAAAAGCAGGGATAAAGGTCAATGATCAGATCATCGGAATTAATGACTCACTCACTCCATTTTATGATCAGTTTCGCGCCTTTATTCAAAAGCATAAAAACCAGCAGATTAAAGTTGCCCTTATTCGCGGCAGGGATACGTTGCATCTATCGGTAAATGTGCCTGAGGCTGGTTTAATCGGCGTACAGGCAAAATCGCCTACTGCAACATTAGCCTTCAAAGAAAAGCATTATAACCTGTTTACCGCAATTCCGGCGGGAACCGTAAAGGCATTCGACGGCGCAGGCAATTATATCAAGTCGCTGAAGCTCCTGTTTTCACAGGAAAAAGCTTATGAATCGGTTGGCGGCTTTATCACTATTGGCAGTATTTTCCCGTCAACCTGGGATTGGTCGGCATTCTGGTCGCTTACCGCTTTCCTTTCCATTATGCTGGCAGTCTTAAATATACTTCCCATACCAGCGCTCGACGGCGGGCACGTAATGTTTCTCTTTTATGAGATAATTTTCAGACGTAAACCCAGCGACAAATTTATGGAGTATGCCCAAATAGTTGGGATGGTTATCCTATTTGGACTCCTGATCTTTGCAAACGGGCAGGATATAATGAAGTTGTTCAGGTAAAAAGCTGGGAAGATGGGAAGATGGGAAGGTGGGAAGGTGGGAAGGTGTATAGTTTACAGGCATTATTTTAATGAAGTTAAGTTTAAAAATTTATCCTTGTATTTGAAGTTAATATCACTGTCCACCTGCACCAAACCACTTTTGATTAAATGCGCATTAATAAAAGTTTTGTTTTCCAGATACAAATAACAAAGTAAATTATTCTGATTATCATACTTTACATTGTCATATTTCAGGAATACTCTTTTCCCCTGAGTTTTCTCAATTAAAAAAGAAGTCGCTTTTCCATTTGCTTGAGGGTCTTCTTTAATCCCAATTAGTTTTACAGTAAGGTCATTGCTCAATCTAATTTTTTCAGAGCTAATAACTTCTTTAACTGTATAGAGTTCTTCTCGTTGTGTTGGGCTATCCTTGTCAATTTGGGATCCGAATTGTAATTTCTTTACATCCATTTTTTTGTCAAGGATGTCCGTTTTGCCTTGCTCCTAGAAAATTCCAATGTCCTGCAAAATTTGTGTTCCACTCTTCGGCAGTCATTTTAGAAAGTTCTTTATGTTCTCTTGATGGCTTTGGTGCGTCACCAAGTTTTTTAAAAACAAAAATAAATTCATAGTCAAGTTTCAAAATACCGTTTCTCGGATATGGATATGAACCCATTTTAACGCCACCGCCTGTTGTATTTGAAGTCGTTACTTTTTGCCAAATTATTGCTCCCATATAGTCAAATCCCACATTTTCGCAGAACTTAATAATTTCTTCACGAATTGGAATGACTTTATAACGACCGTAATAAACTGCTCTTGCAAATTGGTCGCCAATGTTTACACACAACCTACAACCATTGTGAAGAGTGCGGTAGCACTCTTTCCAAACTAAATTCAGGTTGTTGATATAATTTTCATAACTATAATGGAATCCAATTTTGATTGTCAGTTCCGTAGTCTTTGAGTTGCCAGTATGGAGGTGAAGTAATTGCTAAATGCACCGAATTGTCAAGTAATTCAGACATTTGCCTACTGTCTCCATTTATTATTTTATGATGTGTTTTCATTCTAATTTCAATTTATCCAAAGTTACTCAAACTGTCCGACTTTCTACCAGATTTTCGAAGTAGTTGGGGTCTTTCCGCCATTATCGCCAACGTGCCGCCGGCAGCCGCATTGCGGGTTTTACTTGGTGAAGGTTTCATTAACCGATAACGTCGCAGACTGGTGAATGATTGAATTAGGGACAAACCCCGCTTTGCGTTTGACGGCCCGTTATATGCGGTTTTTCTTTCTTTGGTAACCTATTTCTGTCACAGTTTGATTGAAAGTTCTAAATGTCCACCAAAACCAAGTTCAA
>JBAXRP010000371.1:0-3494 GCA_037131145.1 Bacteroidota bacterium | reverse complement strand
GCTCGGTGGAATCTATTACGGACCAGGCGTCAATTCCTTAACCGGAACTTTCACCCCGTCTGCAGCCGGAACAGGATTGAAAACCATAATTTACACCTATACAAACGTTGCAGCCTGTAGCGCCAATAAGTCGAAAACCATTCAGTTACTTGCCAATCCTGCATTTATTTGCGGAAATACCCTCACCGATATCAGGGAAGGGAAATCATACCCGACAGTTCTAATCGGCGCTCAATGCTGGATGCAAGAGAATCTGGATTTCGGATTTGCGATTTCGGATGTAACTCCCCAAACCGACAACTGCCCTCCGGAAAAGTACCTTCGTCCCTCGTCCTTCGTCCCTCGTCCCTCGTCCATCGTCCTTCGTCCCTCGTCCCTCGTCCCTCGTCCATCGTCCCTCGTCCCTCGTCCTTCGTTTTATCAGTGGGACGAACTCATGCAATACCAAACCGCCGAAGGTTCCCAGGGACTTTGCCCTCCCGGCTGGCACGTACCTGAGGAATCCGAATGGAACACATTGTTTGATTATTACCAGGGCGCTTCAAAAGCCGGAAGTCCATTGCAGGATTCAATTATCAATGGATTCAAGGCATTGCGGAGTGGCGTGTTATATCTGAACTCAAGCTGGAGCTTCCTGGATTTCGCAACGATCTTCTGGACTTCGACCGCGTCGGGACAAACAAAAGCATTATCGCACGGGATGAATTTGTATAACTTTTCGGTATCGTTGTATCCGGCAAGCAGGGGGAATGCGTTTGGGGCGAGGTGTTTGAGGGATCAATAATTGCACACAAGGAGCTTCGCCATCATAAATAGTTCTCTCTGAACCAATACTCAAAAAAAGGATCGACGAACAGGGAGTCGCCTGCGTGAAAATCAAGGATCTCCTTTTGTTCAAGTATCAACTTGTTTTTACGGATGTTATTCGGGGTTCCGATTTTATAATTTGAAATCGCTTTGGATGAGGTCACTTGTTTTATCCCATTTGCGATGGCGATGAGCAGGTTTATCTGTGTATTGCTCAGGTTATCGGCAAATTCCTGGTAAAACATCGCATTGGTGTCAATGACCCTGTCAACACATTCCTGAACGGTTTCACTTGTCGCGGTTTCATCGGTAGATACCCAAACTTCATGCGACAATTGCTGAACATAATAAGGATGATTTTTTGCAATCTCCGCAATGTAATCTGCTTCCTGAGAAAATATCTTTTTATTCGTCCGGTCAAAAGCTCCTGTAATGAAGTCTATCCAATGCTCGCGATTGATTTTTTTAAGAAGCATCAGATCGCCAAACCGATAAAACGGCTTTGATTCCTTGTTGAAGATATCGAGCATCATGTGCCTTTTACTGCCATACAGGCAATATGAGACATTCTGGTGTTGCATCCAGCATGCGCGGAGTTCCTGCAAAATACTTGCCGATTCTTCAATTCGCGTGACGTTTTGAAATTCATCAATGCACATCACGATCCTGATTTTTTTTTGTTGGGCGATTGTTTCCGGTAAATTCAGAATCTCCCCCTTTGCTTTTGACGCTTCCTGCCAATCAAAACTCACTGAAAGATCCTGAAACGGATCAATACTGAACGAAAGCCGGGGCGCCAGTCTTTTAAAAAAAGTTTTCCCGGCATCTATAAATTCATCTTTTCTTGTCATCGTGACTTTAAGGATTTCCTGACAGTATGATTGATAGAATGTCTCTTCGTTCCTGAACGACTGGACATTCAAAAAAACAAACTTAATATTACTGTCATTTAACAACTTAGCTGCCATTGCAACAAGGGACGACTTTCCCCATCTTCTTGGTGAAATAAGGACGGTGTTATTGCCGCTTTGGAAATTATTTTGAAGTCGGTTGATTTCTATCTTCCTGTTAATGAAATATATGTCATTAACCAAGTTACCGAATTTAAAGGGTGAATTCATTTTACGTTCATTTTTGCTCTTTAACAACACACCACGTGGTATAATACCATTAGGTATAATTCACAAAAGTAACAATTTTTCCGTACGCCGGAGATGAACGCGGTGAATTACTCTGTGTCGATTTATCCGGCGGGCAGGGGGAATGCTTTTGCGGCGAGGTGTTTGCGGGATTAAGAAAATATCAAAGGGATTCAACTTTAAATCCTTAAATATTCATAAATTTGAGGATTCATAATCCTTAAATTATGGCAAATTACATTCCCAGGTATATTCAAAACTTGGATGAACTCCTGGAACCCGGAAAGGCAGTGGTTGTTTTAGGTCCAAGGCGTACCGGTAAAACCACATTGGTAAACCATTATCTTCAGAGTACAAAATTCAAGTACCGGTTTGAAACGGGCGATGACCTTAGAGTTTCTGAACTGTTTGAATCCGGCAACTTCACCCGGATTAAAGAATTTGCGGCAGGTTTTGAACTCGTAGTGATTGACGAGGCACAGAAAATCAGGAACATCGGACAGGGTTTAAAAATCCTGACCGATTATGTGGAAAATCTTCGCTTGCTCATCACGGGCTCATCGTCATTTGAGCTGCTCGGCCAGATCGGCGAACCATTGACCGGACGGAAGATTACACGTACCCTTTTCTCCGTTTCACAATTGGAACTTCTGGCACAACAAAACAGGTATGATCTCCGCGAAAGCCTTGAAAATTATTTGATTTTCGGAGGTTACCCGGAAGTCGTCACCGCTGAGGATAAACAAAGTAAAATCAACCTGCTGAATGAACTTCTGGGCTCCTATCTGTTAAAAGACATTCTTGAACTCGACCGGGTAAAAAGTTCCAGGTTGCTGCTCGATCTTTTGCGATTGCTGGCTTTTCAGGTTGGCAATCAGGTTTCGTTGTCGGAACTTGCCAACAATCTCCACATTGATTATAAAACAGTTGCAAGGTACATCGATCTTTTTGAAAAATCTTTTATCCTGTTCAGCCTGGGGGGTTACAGCGGGAACCTCAGAAGCGAAATCACCCGAAAATGCAAATATTATTTTTATGATAACGGCATCCGCAACGCGTTGATTTCAAATTTCAATCCATTGGAAATGCGCAATGATGCCGGAGCTTTATGGGAAAATTTCCTGTTTATGGAGCGCCTGAAGATGCGATCGTACAAAAACATCCATACCAACATTTTTTTCTGGCGAAATTACGATCAAAAGGAGATTGACCTCATTGAGGAGCGGGAAGGAAAATTATTTGCCTACGAATTCAAATGGGGAACCAAAAGTGTAAAACCTCCCCGAAAATGGATTGAAGAATATACCGGCTCCGATTTCGAAGTGATTAATCGGGAGAATTATCTTGATTTTATCCTGTGAGAACAATGGTTTTCCTCAAAATAAGTCATCCCGGACAACAAAACCCGCATTTTCTATTCAGGCGTAAAGGAATTTCATTGATTTCACAACGATATTCTGGTCTTCGACATCATCGGGGAAAACAAAGGCAATATCGCATGGGATGAATTTGTATAACTTTTCGGTATCGTTGTATCCGGCGAGCAGG
>JBAXRP010000370.1:0-3517 GCA_037131145.1 Bacteroidota bacterium | reverse complement strand
ATGAGCGGGCATGGGGGGTAATGGTGCAGAGCAACGACGATATCGTGGTGGATGTTTGGATAGAGTGAATTTACGAGTCCTCAGAGAAAACCATGAAAATCAAAAAATAAAACCTCCGATCAAATTGAGAGTCGAACATACTTGCGATACATTATGACAAGCAAAAAGAAAGGGGGTGGGCAAATGTAAAACAAAAAGACTTTAAGCATGATAACTGAAAACACAATATTTTATTAAGCACTTTCGTTCCAGTAAGGAAAAACAGCCATTTTGATGACCCTTTCGAATAAATCGCCACCGTATCGTCTGTTTAATTTGTAAGCAAATTCGTTGAGATAGTTTTGTAAGTAATCTGAGCTCATTTTATGATAGACACCAAGGAAATTTCTTTTAGCGTTACTGATTCCGCTCATCTTCTGGAATAGCTATTTCAAAGATACCCTCATCAAACTCGATCATTCCTGTCAGTGGATATAAATCGTCCCGTTTACCCATCAAGGATCTGACCCGATGCATAAGGGACCACATTGTCATATACCTTTTATACCCAAGCTGTCGCTGCATCTCACAGGCCGATAGGTCTTTTTTGGTTGCAGTCATGAATAAAATAGCCAGATACCAGGTTCTGATTGATAAGTTCGAGTGTTCCATCACTGTTCCACTTCTTAATGTAGTACAAAAATGACAGATTTTACAATCGAATTGCCATTTGCAGGCCAGCCAATAATGGTTGGTTCCCCCACACCTCTTGCAGGTCACACCTTGTTTTGATCCGTATATCCCTGTAATGCTCTCTGCATGCAGTCTCATCGGGAAACCGTTGAGTAAAAAACGATGTATTCATCTCTTTTTTAATGCAAAGTAACATCATGAGTGCTCCAAACTATGACCTGGTGTACAATAGTGATTAATCAAATTAAATTTTTATGAAGTCTTTTCTTCCGAAATCTTTTTCACAGAAATCCTTTCTATTCCCGGCATTGTTGGTTCTTTTGTGGGTACTGGCTGAATTAATAGTCAATCCTGTCGGCGAGTTCCCCATCAACGACGATTGGGCGTACGCAAAATCTGTGTATTATCTGTATTTTGACGGCATCGTGAAATATTTTGACTGGGGAGCCATGATATTGATCGGTCAGACCCTTTGGGGAACCTTGTTTTGTTTGATTTTCGATTTTTCTTTTACCACGCTGCGTTTCTCTGTGCTTACTCTTGGTGCTGTCGGGATATTGTTTTACTATTTCATTGCACTGAAAATATGCCGGAACGAGGTTGCAGCCCTCCTGTCATCGCTCGTAATTGCCTTTAACCCGCTCTATTTTTCCCTGGCCAACAGTTTTATGACCGATGTTCCGTTTCTTGTGTTTCTGCTCGGAACCGTATTTTTCTATCTGCTTTACCTTGAACAGGGTAAGTTTATATTTTTTCTACTTGCATTCTTATTTGTGCTTACTGCAACCATGATCCGGCAACACGGCCTGCTGCTGACTATCAGTTTGACAGGAGTCCTTTTGTACCACGATTATTCTGATTGGAAAAAAATAATCCGGGTGATGTTGTTTGGCGGGCTCGTCTTTGGAATTATGTGGGGATTTACATTTTTTCTGACGGAAAAGAATCTGTTGCCCGCTTCTTACGCTAAAATCAGTGATCTTTTCAAAGATTGGAACTGGATGGAAAAATTCAGTTATGTTATCCCCCGGATGAGCCAGTTATTCCTGTATAGTGGTCTCTTATTATTTCCAATAGCCGTGATTTTCCTGCCTGCCTTCAGGAGAGACTGGCGTCCTTTATCCTGGTTTTTCCTGCTGATACTTCCGCTCATTCTTGTCATCCCTGTGTTCCTCCACCGCGATGATTTTCCGGTCGGAAACTATTTATATAACCTGGGATTAATACCGAGAGTAATGAAAGATTCCATATGGGGACTGAACTGGCGTGTACAACTGACTGACCAGCAGTTGGATTGGATCAAATTTTATGCAGTTTTCGGTGCTTTTACCCTATTTCCCTGTTTACTGATTTCAAATTCAGATAAACACCGGGACAACAGCCAATCGTTGCACAATCCGATAAAAATCATCTCTCTGTTATTCCTTACAGGATATGCCGTGTTTCTGATAATAAATATCCATTTTTATGACCGGTATATGTTGCCATTCATCATATTTATTTCGTTACTGTGCATCAGGTACATAAAGAAAATTCAACTTTTGCCCCGGATTATGGCGCTTCTTACCCTGTCTGCGATGACGCTTTTTTCTGTGGCTGCCACCCATGATTATTTTGCATTCAACCGTGCCCGCTGGACCGGACTTTACAACCTTATGGGTAAAGGGATATCACCAAAAAAAATAGATGGCGGTTTTGAATTTAATGCATGGTATGAGACGGGCCCACAAAGATATGGCGACAGAAGTGGCAAAAGCTGGTATTTTGTTGAAGATGATTATTATGCCATTACGCAGGGACCACTGCTCGGATATAAAAAATACGCCACACATACCTATCCGACACTTTTACATTTCACCACAGACAGTATCCTGGTATTGTGCCGGTCAACTTCTTTCAAAGATTCAACCGTAATATACTGCAATGCTGATTCTTTGAATGAAAACCAAACGTGTCTTCTGAGTTCGGTACCTGGTATCATTTTTCCGGATGTGCAAAACCGTACTGACAAAGTAGCCAGGTCGGGCAGATATTCGTTATTTCTTGACAAGGATCACCTTTTTGGATTCAGTGTAAATTTAACTGGCGTGATGCCGGGTGACCGGTTTCTGGTGACAGTATGGACGAAGGACAATATGGGAAAGGCAGGAATCGTGATTACATCCCCGGATCCGAATTACCTTTATTTTATCGGCGGAGTGGCTGAAAAAAAGAAAGATGACTGGCAGCAGATTATGTTAGAAGGAAATATCTTCCCGGATTACAAAGGTCATGATGTTAAAATTTATCTCTGGAACTATGGAGGGGTTAAGGTTTATTTCGATGACCTGAAAATCACATGGTATAAAAATTAGCGCTGATTAAAAGACAATCCTTCCTGACTTCATACAACTAGTGCGGTAGCAATTTCCATTTCTTTACAAGGAAGGCTAATGGACTATTCATTATCTCCTTGCCGGGAGAAGGAAATTTATAAACGTTTCTTGTAACAGAGTCTTGAATGTGTGATTCAGTTATTTCCCAAACCAGTTCTCTGATTTTCCTGAGTGAAAGGCATGTCTTTAGTGTTTTTGATTTCCAGGGAAAACTGATTGAAAAAACAGTGTTGGCCCTTGCCGACGGCAAGATCAGGCTGAACCTTGAGGCACAGGCAAAAGGGATGTACCAGGTGGTGGTGGACAATGGGAGGAAGAGCTATGTGGGGAAAGTGGTGTTCGAATGACGAATGAACAGGAATGACGAATATGGGAATGAGGTGGGGGAGGCCTTTTACCGTTTTACCACTTTACTGTTTTACCACTTTTTTCCGTAGTTTCCCTGAACGAAGGCCCGTAAACGGAGCATT
>JBAXRP010000369.1:0-3522 GCA_037131145.1 Bacteroidota bacterium | reverse complement strand
ATACCATGAAAAAGACTCTTTTCTTTTTATTCGTAATTTGTTCGCTGAAGCTTTATGCACAGGAACCGTTATTTGTTAACCTTCCCAAAGATTCGGTAGTTCGTTTGGATTCCCGGATGCAGCAATTCGAATATGTTCCGGGAGAAATTCTGATACGTTACAAGGACGAAGCAGCAGTTTCAAATCTGAAATTGGCGGGTATTGCCCAAACTGGTATTGCATCTGTTGATCAGATATTTCAAAAATACAATGTCAATCAAAGTGAACGATTGTTCCCTTTGGAGACAAAACTGAAATCGAAGGTTATGCTCAAGGCTTTCAACGGGAAGGAGTTTGAACAACCAAGTTTGCATAACATCTACAAGCTGACCCTGCCGATGGAATCGAGTCTTATACTTGCCATCGAAGAGCTCAAGCAAGACCCCAACGTTGTTTATGCAGAGCCAAATTACATTCTCTCGATTACCAATGATAAAGCTGTTTCGCCAATTATGAGTGAATCGGAATTTAGCGAGTTGGCCTCATCAGTTCCCAGTTTGCAGTTGCCGGTTTCTTCTCCTGCAAATCCATCAGAACCCAAATCAACACCTAACGATCCCTTATATTCCCAGCAGGGATATATTAATATGATCCATGCCGAGGCTGTGTGGGATTCAGTAAATGGGAAAGACAGTACTCAGGTTATCGCTATTATTGATACAGGAATTGACTGGTTGCACCCTGATCTTTCGCCGAATATCTGGATAAATTCCGGTGAAATACCCGGAAACGGATTGGATGATGACGCGAATGGCAAGACAGACGATGTTCGTGGCTGGGACTGGATCAACAATGACAACAATCCGCAGGATGACAATGGACATGGCACCCACGTGGCGGGAATTGCAGCGGCAAGGGGAAACAACGGGATTGGAATTACCGGAATTAGTCCAAGAGCGAAGATCATGGCAATCAAAGTATTTACAAACCAAGGAGGCGGCGATGCTGCAACGATTTCTCAGGGAATTGAATATGCTGCGTCCAACGGCGCTACGATTCTGAACATGAGTTTTGGTGGTTACTCACGGTCTTTTACCATGGAAAATGCTTTATTGAATGCATATTTAACCTGCGATCTTGTTGCTGGGGCAGGTAATAATTCTAAAAGTATCTATCCAGAGAATTCCTCAGATTTTCCAACCTGTTATCCTGCGGCCCTGTCTTATGTGTTAGGTGTAGAGGCAAGTGATGCAGATTTTTCGAATTACGATCCTGACGGACCCATCTACTCGGAATTTGAAGAGGGATTTAACTATGAACTAAAAGCTCCGGGCTCCGGGTTGTTAAGCACCTTCAGAAACGGCGTCTATAAAACTATGTCTGGCACCTCCATGGCGGCGCCCTGTGTTTCAGGCGCGATTTCTTTGTACAAATCACAATTCCCAAATAAGTCCAGAGAGGATTTATGGGCTGATATGATTTACAACTCATCCGGTTCGATCAATATTCAACAGGCGATGTTCAATTCAATCAAATACCCGGTATTCGACCTGATGGAATCTCATGTGGTGGATACGTTGCCGGGCGACGACCGGGACGGGCAGGCGGATGCAGGAGAAACTATTCAAATCTGGGTCAAGATCAGAAATACTTTCGGATTTGCCGACAGCGCATATGTGAAAATTCAGCAAAGTATTTATGGCGACACCAATGATGTCCACATTGTTCACGATAGTTCATTCCTGGGTTCAATGGCGGCTTTCGGCGCCCTTACCAACAAATTGATTCCATTCAAGGTGTTAATCAATACCAATGCCGCTAATGACAGGAACATTACTCTGGATGTATTGATGAAAAATAAGAGTGACACTGCTACTTTTTCCAGACCGATCAATTTTAAAATATATAACGGACAGGAACTATCCGGCGTTATTACCCAGGATATAGTTCTGACGCCCGATAAACTATGGCTAATCAATAACAGTTTAAGATTAAGCGCCGGAGTTACCATCACTATATTACCCGGAACCCATGTACAAATCAATGCCGGGGTTGATAACAGAGGTCATGTCCATGCTGAAGGCACAAGCGACAGTTTGGTGTTCATTGAAGGGAATTTTGGAGGGAACATCTTCTATAAGTATGCAGAAATTAATCTGAAGGGAGGCGGGCTTTCTGCTACCGGAAACGTTGAAAATTGCAACATATCAAACGGCGCAGGAATCAGTGTCGGCAACCTGATTAATTGTAAACTTAAGAATTTTAACTTTAACAACGCGGCTCAGGTCGATTCCATTAGAAACTGTTACATACAGGATTTTGTCATGCCCTGGACTATTTTCCAAAACGTGCGTTCCTGTGTGTTTGATAATCTTATTATTAAAGGTGTTACTGGAAATGAAAGATCTAAATATGCCGTATTTACAAAGATTACGAATATTTATAAGTATATTTATCCCAATTGGCCAGCAGTCTGGTATGAAAATCCGGCATCTTTATTTGGAGGGGTAGATAATAATAGTGAAAACCGGTTATGGAAAAATACCTTGCTGTTCAATGATGTTGCCACAACTTTTGTAACAGCAGTCGGCGGGGCTGATATTGTTACCTTTAACCATCAATATTGGGGAACTACAGATAGTTTGAAGATCAAACCTAAATATATTGATTTTTGGAACAATGCAGGCTTGCCATTTTTAAACTACAAACCGCTGATGACAGCGCCTTCCGATTCCTGTCCTGGTCATGTTTGGAGGGTTCTGATCAATGGGCACGACGCCCAGGATGAAATATTGGATCCTGTCGGAATAGGGAATCTTCATTTCGCCGTTTGTTTCAACAAAGCCATGGACACAACCATCACACCTGCATTGAGTTTTGGACTCAGGTTTCCTTATCTTCAGCATCTTGTATCCGATTCTGCTCATTGGTCTGCCGATCATAAAACCTGGAATGCAGTTTTTAATGTTAAATTATATACCGGGGATGGAATAAACAGAATTAGAGTCGCTGCCGCCAAAGCCCAGGGAGATTTTGCCATACCATTAGAGGATCAGCGATTTAACTTTATTATTCAGGCTGCGGGAACTGTCTCTGTCGACTTCCTTGCCCAGCCCGGCATCGGCAAGGTTTATCTGGAATGGAACAATGCCGGAATACCTGATCTGCTCGGGTTCAACCTCTACCGTTTTTACAACCTTACCGATACAACCTACTCCCAGCCTGTAATGATCAATTCTTCGCTCATCGCCGATACAACCTATACCGATTTTGCCGTTACCCCCGGCGTTCATTACTGGTACTATTACAAAGTGGTGAATACAGATTTCCGGGAAAGCGATTCGTCGAATCTGGTCAATGCCATTCCGTACAACGCCTCCCTCGGAGATGTGAACGGCGACGGTCAGGTGAATGTACTTGACGTAACTGCGCTTGTTGCCTGTATGCTTGGACAGAATCCCCAACCTTTCCTGTTTGATGCAGCCGATGTGAATGACGACAACACCATCAACATCCTCGATGTTATCGGGGTGGTAAACATCA
>JBAXRP010000368.1:0-3559 GCA_037131145.1 Bacteroidota bacterium | reverse complement strand
GTTCATCCAGGAGTAGCAGTGGGTAATAGGGTTATAACCGATTGCCTGGTATTTTCCGGGAAGGAATTGTGGTCCGAAATCAAGCGGTAATCCCGTTCCGGCGATAGGTAACCCGACATTTGTAAGGCTGTCGCGACGAAGTTGATAATCAATACCAACCTGAGATCCTGTGAGCAGAACCGGTTGTCCGGGGCACAAAATCCCGGGAGGAACAACATCAAATAATCCCGGCGCCGGATGCAGGTTGACGATGCCGATCATATCGTTTTTGCAGCCGGTTACCGGGTTTATTGCCACTAAACGGAAGGTTCCGGTATCGAAAATATGACCGAAAGTGAGAAGCCCGAAAAGTCCGGTTCCGGCAACCATCAAAATTGTATCGGCGCCAGTTATAAGGTAGTAGTTGATTCCGGCTTCCGAACCGTTAAGTAATATTTCCGCGCCGTAACAGGTATCGCCCTGCGGAATCATCAGATAGGCAGTTGGAAGTGGATTTACGACAATCACGGCGTTCCAGGTCATTATTCTAATCAGACCTGTTGCAATCGTAACGCCTTTGATGGTATATGTTCCTGCGATATTGAAGATTCCGAAATGAAGCGAATCGCCGTTTCCGGGTAGTTGAGCGATGCTGTCGTTGTTGCGGCGCAATATATAACGTATTCCGGTTTCGGAACCATCAAGACCAATCTCTTTTCCTGCTTCGCCAAGGCAAATCTGACCACCACCGTAAACATTGAACAGGCTTGGGTAAGGGTTTATTACCACCGTTACGTTTCCCGCCATATCGGATACGCAGCCGGTTAGGGCATTTGTTGCCGCAACTGTATAACTTCCGGCAAGCGTTTGATTTCCAAAATCAATGGAAGTATTGTCAATGCCTGGAATTCCCGGAGGCGTTGTAATTGGATCAGCGCCATTGTAAAGCATGTAGTTGACGCCTGTTTCCGATTCAGACAGTCCGACCGGCACACCTGATCCGCCGGAAGGGTATGATCCGCCGCCGGTAACGATAAAGACGCCAGGCAGTGGAAGAATTGTAACGGAGGCGCTGCCGGTCATAAGGTTTTCGCATCCGGTAAGGGTTCGCGTTGCCTTTACGTTATAGGTTCCTTCGATGGTAAAATATCCAAACGTAATCGGCGAACCTGTTGATCCGTCAATAGTTGGCGTAAGCGGCATAGTACCGCGGAAAAGCTGATAGTTCACCCCGGTTTCGGAATTTTCAAGAGTAATCTCCACCCCGGTTCCTCCAAAACAATAGGATCCGCCGCCGGTTACATTATAAGAGATTGGCAATGGGTTCACAATCAAAGTAACCGAGGCTGAAGCAGTGTTAAATCCATCATTTATGGCGACAGTATAGGATGTTGTTTCGGAGGGCGAAACCATTGGATTTTGCTGGGTTGAGGTAAATCCGGCAGGGTCGGAAATCCAGTTGAAACCAAAAGCGCCGCTACCGCCGGAGGCAGTTGCCGTAAGTATGGCAGTTTGTCCGTCGCAGATAGGCGTCGGCGTTACTTCGGCTATAACGCTCAGGGCGTTTCCGTTAACGATAACCCTCATGGAGTCCTTGCTGACACAGGTTTTGGTATCGGTGACGGTCATTTTGAAATAACTTGTGGAATATCTGTTTTTTGTCTGAGGGGTTAGCGTTGTCCAGCCCGAAAAGATTGAATCATAAGGAGTCCAGTTTGGCGACAATATTCCTGTGCCTCCGCTTGCGGCGCCGGCTAAGGTTGTCCATGTTCCATAAGAAATTATCTTATCGTTTCCGGCTTCAACCGATGGCAAAGGATTAATGCTGATGGATACACTGTTATTCATTTCGTTCATGCAGCCGGTTGCAGTATTGGTACATTTTGCGGTATAAACGCCGGCAAGAGTCTTTAAACCGAATGAAATAATGCCGCCGTTACCAATCGCCGGAACTCCATCATCATTGCCATTCCTTTTGCATTGATAGCTGAAGTTTTGCTGCGAACCGTCAAGGTCAACACTCTTTCCTATGCCTCCTGCGCAATATTCGCCGCCGCCGGTCATGCCAAAAGCCGTTGGCAATGGATTTACCGTAACGGTAACAGAATTGGTTGCCGAGTTAAAATTATCATCAACGGTGACAGTAAATATAGTAGTAACCGTAGGCGTTATCAGAGGGTTTTGCAAGGTGGATGTAAATCCGGGAGGAGATGAAGACCAACTGTATGTATAAGTTCCGCTACCGCCTGCGCCGGATGATGACAGTTGAACGGATGCGCCATTATTGCAAATTGCCGTTGGATTTGCGTTACACTGCGCGCTGATGGCATTGCCGGAAACAGTGATAATTACGTTGCCGGTTGAAGTGCAGTTTTTGGCGTCGGTTACCTGCAAGGTAAAGGTAGTTGTCTGTGTAAGGTTAGTCGTTTGAGGCGTCTGTGTATTTTGTCCGATTGCGATACTTCCGGCTGGTTCCCAGGAATAACTAAGTGTGCCGGTTCCACCGGTAGCCTGACCATTCAGTGAAGTAAAAGTATTGTAACCAATAGTCTGATTTGCGCCGGCATTAGCGATTGGCAAAGGGTTTATGGTAACGGGATAATTTATTATGGTTCCCGAACATCCATTCACGACTGAGGAGATACTGTAAGTGACGATAGCCGCAGCCGAATTGGAACCATTTATTAACGTCTGGGATATTGGCGAACCCGCTCCGGGAGTAAAACCACTCGCCGAACCGCTCGTCAATGAAGGAATCCAGGTAATTGAAGTTCCTGTAATATTTGATGATAGAGCTATGCTTGTTTCTGTGCCGGAACATATTTCCTGATTTGGCGACGGAACAGTCGTCACCACCGGCTTCGGATTAACCGTTACGACAATAGTCTTTGTCGAGGCGCAGCCATTTGCAGTGCAGGTTATGGTGTAAGTCACAGAACCTGCGGTTATGCCGGTATTTAGTAAAACCTGTGCGATTGTAGAACCAATTCCGTTTTGCCATCCGGTAACGGTTCCGCTTGTAAGCGCTGCCGAGTAAGAAATTGAAGCGGTTGTAACATTTGATGAAATCTGAATGTTTGTTGGATCTCCCGAACAGATTGTTTGATTTGCCAATGGAACCGTTGTTATTACAGGTACTGGATTTATCGTTACAACATTGGTAATTTGATTTCCATTGCAACCGTCGGCGACAGAGGCAATGTAAAAAGTTACAGTTCCTGTTGTTGTTGAAGGATTAATTAATGTCATCGCCGGAATCGGATTTGCCGTTCCGCCCGACTGCGCGCCGGTAATACCGTTGGTTGGCGAGGCTGTCCAGGCGTAAGTCGTTCCTGAAAGAATTGAAGAAGTAAATGTGATGGGAAGTGTCGGAATACCTGAACACCATGCCTGGTTTGGAGGCGTGGATGATATTACCGGTATCGGCTTCACTGTAATAATATAATCTAACGGAACGCCGGGACAGTTTAATCCCGAACCTCCCGAAAAGGTTGGGACTATATGATATGTCACCGATTCATTTACCGAACCGCTGTTAATCAAATTCTGCAAAGGAATATTTCCAGAACCTCCGGTTGAA
>JBAXRP010000367.1:0-3564 GCA_037131145.1 Bacteroidota bacterium | reverse complement strand
CTGAATCAATAGTCCCTTCTGGTATTGCGCCACAATTTACGGCAATATAAGGTCCGTGTTTACGCGAGCTTAACTGATGGATAATCTTTGGAAAAAATTCCTTTCCGGTTCCGCTTTCACCGCTAACCAATACGGTAATATCAGTGGCAGCTACCTGTCGGGCAATGTCAATCGCCCGATCAAGTAATGAAGAATGACCAATGATCCCAAATCGTTGTTTTATTGATTGAATTTCCATAAGGAATATTATCTGAGTTGGGCGTTAAAACTTGTAACCATGGCTTTAATCAGTCGTTCCATAGTTTTATCAATCTCTTTATCGGTAAGAGTTTTTTCTTCATCCCGGAGAATAAAACTTACGGCATAAGATTTTTTACCTCCGGCAATTTTTCCGCCTTCGTAAACATCAAATAAACCTACTTTCTTCAACAATTTTTTCTCTGTTTGATATGCCAACTTTTCTATCTCGCTGAAGTTGATTTGATGATCAACAAGAAGCGCGAGATCGCGCCGGACTTCAGGAAATCGGGGAATACCGGTGAAGCTGATGTTTTTCTCAGAGATCAGCGAAAGCGCCAAATCCCAGTTCATTTCGGCATAATAAACGGGTTGTTTTATATCAAAAGACTTCAAAGCCTGGTTTGTAAGCAAACCCATAATTAACAGTGATTTTCCATTTACCGAATAGCGTAATCCTTCAGAAATCAATCCGGAAGAATGAGATTCTACTACCCATTTATCAACCAACAGAGATAGCCTTGTGAAAATGGCATGGAGAAATCCCTTCATTTCAAAAAAGTCAACCTGGTTTCCTGCGACATTCCAGTTATCAGAATTTGCACTACCGGTAAGAACCAATGCAAGATGGGTTTCTTCATGATAGCCGGGTAAAAGATCGCCGGGGTTTGATAATGTAGAATAAACCCGTCCGAATTCGAACAACTTCAGGTCGGAGGTTTTTCTGTTAATATTGTATGCCACACTCTCAAGCGCTCCATAAAGCAGCGTCTGCCTCATAACATCATGGTCGCGGCTTATCGGGTTGAGGATTTTCACACAACTTTCTTCCGGAAAATCAGTATTGTCATGGTAATAGTCACACCTTGTCAATGAATTGTTCAGCATTTCAAAGAAGCCATTGGAAACAAGGTAATCAGAAATCAGGTTTTGTACCTTTTCAGGATCGGGGTTTGAAGTATAAGATATTGAAGACTTGATTTCATCGTTTATTTCAATGTTGTTGTAACCATAGATCCTCAGAACCTCCTCAATAACATCGGCTTCGCGGGTTACATCAACTTTGAAAGCAGGAATTTCAAGTAAAATAGAAGTTTCGGGTTCAGGGAAAATGGTTTCAGGTTTAAGGTTTGGGAAATTCGGTGCAGTTTCTTTCAGAATATTGATACCGAGGTCGGTCAGGATATTTTTTATCACACTCCTGCTGATGGTTTTTCCTATCAACCTGTCGAGGTTTTTGTAGGAAAGATTAACTGTTTGAGGCGGAATCGGGTTGGGATAAACATCTACAATTTCCGATGAAATTTCGCCGCCGGCAATCTCTTTAATCATCATAGCGGCGCGTTTCAGGGCATAAATGGTAATTGCGATATCGCTTCCACGTTCAAAACGGAACGAGGCGTCAGTTTGAAGTCCATGCAATTTCGATGTTTTTCGGATATGACCCGGATCGAAACATGCGCTTTCGAGAAAAATGCCGGTAGTTTCGGAAGAAACACCCGATTTTAACCCCCCAAACACTCCGCCGATGCACATTGGCTCTACGGCATTGCAAATCATCAGGTCGCTCTCCGACAATTTGCGTTCAACGCCATCGAGGGTAGTAAACGGAGTTCCTTCGGGATACTTTCTGACAATTACCTGGTTTCCTTCAATCCGGCTTAAATCGAAAGCATGCAACGGCTGACCTGTTTCCATCAACACAAAATTTGTGATATCCACAATGTTGTTGATGGGACGCAAGCCGATAGCCAATAATCGGTTTCTGAGCCATTCTGGCGAATCTTTTACTGTAATTCCGGAAATGGAAATACCGGAGTACCGAGGGCAGGCTTTCGGGTCATCAATAACTATGCTGACATAACGATTATTGTTATCAACTGTAAAGCCGCTCAGATCTGGCGTAAGCAGGTGATTATAGTGTAAGACGTCAGTCCCGGTTTTTCCGGAATTATTCATCACCGCAACCAGGTCGCGGGCAATGCCAATATGCGAGGAGGCATCCACGCGGTTAGGCGTTAGCCCGATGGTGAATACCACATCTTCCTCCACCCTGAAATACTCTTTTGCCGACATCCCAACCTGAGCGCCCGACGGCAGAATCATTATTCCTGCATGGGATGTTCCCAAGCACAGTTCATCTTCCGCACAAATCATCCCCTCCGAAACTTCGCCTCTTATCTTTGTCCTTTGAAGAGTAATTTCCTTTTCGGCAAAATAAAGGGTAGTTCCGATAACAGCCACTGCGACTTTTTGTCCGGCGGCAACGTTTGAAGCCCCACACACGATTTTCAGCGGCTCGTTTGCTCCCACGTTAACAGTTGTCAGGCTGAGATGGTCGGAATTTGGATGTTTTTCGCAAGTCAAAACCTCTCCGATTACAACTCCTTTTAATCCGCCTTTAACCGATTCAAAGGTTTCAACGCTTTCCACTTCGAGTCCACAGCCGGTTAATATTTCCGCCACCTTGTCAGGCGACACATCGAGATTATGATACAGCTTCAGCCAGTTATACGAAATTTTCATTTGTCCTACGGGTTAAGATTACAAAAGTAGCAATAAAAACGCGACAGTTAGGAGATCAATCCCCAATTTTGCTGTTTCCTGTCCATTAGGGCGAGGTGTTGTGCCAGAATGGCATTTTTCCCCATGGATAAAAGCGGATCAATTGAAATTATAGTTGAAGCTAGATTCCGGGCATATTTAAGAATCTTTTCATCCTTTACAATATCGGCAATACGCAAATCAAGAACGCCGCTTTGTTGTGTGCCCTGAAGGTCGCCGGGACCGCGCAATTGAAGATCGGTTTCGGCGATCTCAAAACCGTCGGTTGTACGAACCATTGTTGACAAACGGGTGCGCGCCTCCGACGAGAGTTCATATCGGCTCATCAGAATACAATACGACTGATCTACGCCGCGTCCCACTCTTCCACGCAACTGGTGGAGTTGAGACAGTCCAAACCTTTCAGCGTTTTCAATAAGCATCACAGTCGCATTCGGAACATCGACCCCGACTTCAACAACTGTTGTAGAAACCAAAATATCATATTTTTTGTTCTTGAAATCCGACATAACTTGTTCTTTTTCGTCGTTTTTAAGCTTTCCGTGCAAAAGCCCGATTTTAAATTGAGGGAAAATTTCATTTTGCAATTTTTCAGCCTCAATTGTGGCCGCCTTGGCTGAAAGCGTCTCACTTTCTTCGATTAAAGGATAAACGACATAAGCCTGACGCCCTTCTTCAACCTCTTTTTGAATCAATTTAAAAGCTTCTTTATGCCCTGATTGAGTTATTAATGTGGTTTTGATAGGTTTTCTGCCTTTTGGT
>JBAXRP010000366.1:0-3569 GCA_037131145.1 Bacteroidota bacterium | reverse complement strand
ACTAACCAAACACTAACCAAAAAACAAAGCTTATGAGAAAAATTACATTTCTATGCGTAGTTCTGCTATTTTCAGGATTACAGATGGCTTTTTCACAACAGAAAACTGTTACGGGAACGGTGACCAGCAAAGACGATGGCACCACCTTACCCGGCGTAACTGTTGTGGTCAAAAGCACAACCATTGGAACTGTTACCGATGCCAATGGGAAATTCACCCTCTCCGTTCCGGCTAAATACGACGTTCTCGTTGTATCTTTCGTTGGGATGAAACCGCAAGAAGTAACACTCGGTGGAAAAACAACAATCGACATTGTTTTAGAAACCGACGTTATGAACATCGAAGGAGTGGTTGTAACCGCTCTGGGTATTTCAAGAGAAAAGAAATCTTTGGGTTATTCCACACAAGAAATCAAAGGCGATCAAGTTTCGACTATCAAAACCGACAACTTCATCAATGCCCTATCAGGAAAAGTTTCCGGAGTTCAAGTTAAAAAAACTACCAACATGGGCGGTTCAACCAACGTGCTTTTACGTGGTAGCAAATCATTAACCGGCGACAATCAGGTTCTGTTTGTTGTTGATGGTGTTCCTGTAAACAACAGCACCTACAACTCTTCGGGACAATCACAAGGCGGAATTGGATACGATTATGGAAATGCTGCCTCCGACATCAACCCTGATGACATTGAATCTATCAACGTATTGAAAGGCTCGGCTGCAACAGCTCTTTATGGTTCACGTGCCGCAGGTGGTGTTATTATGATAACCACCAAAAAAGGTGCTCCAACTGTAAGCACAACCGAAGGCAAAAAGAAATTCTGTGGCGTTACCTTAAATTCCGGTGTTACCGTGGGATGGGTTGACAAAAGCACATTCCCAACCTACCAAAAACAATATGGTGCAGGTTACGGACTTTATTGGACAGAAGCAGATCTTAATCATGATGGAATTATGGAGCAATGGTCAAACGTTATTGATGATGCTTCTTATGGCCCTGCTTTTAATCCTGATCTTATGGTTTACCAATGGGATGCCGTTGACCCAGAATCACCCAATTATCTAAAAGCAACACCTTGGGTTGCCGCCGAAAACGGACCTGTTACCTTTTTCCAAAAGCCAGTTACATTTACAAATTCTGTGGCTATAGATAATTCAGGCGCCAAAGGTTCGTATCGTTTATCTTATACTAATTTCACCCAAAAAGGATTGCTTCCAAACAGCAAATTAAATAAGAACAATATCTTATTAAATGGAACTTGGAACGTAAACGACCGCCTAACCGTATCGGGTTCGGGAAATTTTAGCACCACCAAAGGTTTAGGACGTAACTCAACCGGTTATAGCGACAACATCATGACCTCCTTCCGCCAATGGATGGAAACCAATGTGGACTATCAACAACAAAAAGACATGTATGATCTTACCGGAAGAAACATCACTTGGAACTATGCAGATCCAACAGATGCAAAACCAATTTATTGGGATAATCCTTATTGGACACGTTACAAAAACTATGAAAGCGACAACAGAAATCGTTTCGTAGGATATATGTCCGTAAATTATAAAGTAACCAATTGGTTTGATATTTTTGGTCGTTTCTCTGCCGATTCCTATAATGAATTGCAAGAAGAACGCAGAGCTGTTGGAAGCATCGCCACACCTTTTGGAATCGGTACCGGTTCGGATGGTAGCATCGGTCGTAGCGAACAAGGTTCAGGTTATATGAGAAGAGATATTACTTTCAGCGAATATAACTATGACCTCATGGGCAATTTCCATCATGATTTTTCGAAGAACTTTAATATAAAAGGTGTTTTAGGATTAAATATCAGAAGAACCAATTTCAGTCGTATCATTTCTTCTACCAATGGTGGATTAGCTGTTCCTGAATTATATTCACTTCAAAACAGTATAGGTCCTTTGCCATTGTCAAAAGAATTGGCATCTAAAGTAGGCGTTAATGGTATTTATGGAAGCGTTTCCTTAGGATACAAAAGCATGCTTTATTTAGACGTAACATTACGTAGAGATCAATCATCCACTTTACCAAAAGATAAAAACTCTTATTTTTATCCATCAGTAGCCGGTAGCTGGGTGTTTTCACACCTTTTGCCAGATTCAAAATGGTTATCTTTCGGAAAAGTTCGTTTGAACTATGCTATGGTTGGCAACAGCGCAAGCTTCGATCAATTGGCTGACAATTATAACATCATAACCCCAATGGGATCTCCGATAACATCAGTAGCTGGTACCAAGAAAAATTCAGAATTAGTACCTGAAAAAACAAGCAGCATCGAAGGTGGTCTCGAAATGTATTTCTTTGGAAGAAGAATCGGTTTTGATCTAGCCGTTTACAAAACCAACACCAAAAACCAAATTTTGCCTCTAGCAGTATCTGTAGCCACAGGTTATACCTTCAAAATGATTAATGCAGGTGAAATCCAAAACTCAGGTATCGAAGTTGCTTTGAATGCCACTCCTGTTAAATGCAAAAAATTCAAATGGGACATCACTGTAAACTGGGCAAAAAACTACAACAAAGTTATTTCCTTACTCGAAGGTGTTGAAAATCTCCAATTAGGTTCTTTCCAAGGTGGCGTTACGCTTAATGCACAAGTTGGTCAACCTTATGGCGTTATTTACGGAACAGATTTTATTTATGATAAAGACAATAACAGAGTTGTGAATGCTGCAAACGGAAGATATTTAAAAACAGGTACTTCTGATAATATTATTGGCAACGTAAATCCTGATTGGACCGGTGGTATTTCTAACTCGTTTACATTGGGCAATTGGAATCTAAGCTTCTTGATTGATGTACAAAAAGGTGGCGATATATTCTCTTTAGATATGTATTACGGACTTGCAACAGGTATATATCCTGAAACTGCTTACACCAACGACTTGGGAAATGCAGTTCGCGACCCAATCGTATGGGTGAATCCTGCTGACCATTCACAAGGTTACGCGTCCACAAGTGGTGGTTTTATCAACGAAGGTGTAAACATTCTTCCTGACGGGTCATCCACTCCAAACGTTACTAGAATAAATGCCGGCAGTTATGGAGCATTTGGTTATGCTAGAAATCCTGATAAAGCTTTTATTTATGATGCAACTTTCGTAAAACTCAGAGAAGTTTCTTTAGCGTATTCATTGCCAAGCAAAGTATTTAAAAAATGCTTCATCAGCGGATTCACCGTTGCAGCTGTTGCTTCTAATCCATGGATTATCTTCAAAAATTTACCGTATGCTGACCCCGAATCAGGCTTAGGTGCCGGTAACATACAAGGATATTCTGTTGGTTCATTACCATCAACTCGCGATTTCAGTCTTAATGTTAAATTCACCTTCTAATTTTTAAAACTATGAAAAAAATAGTAATCTTATTGTTGGCTCTTCTAATGTTTTCTGCTTGCAAAAAACTAGGAGACTTAAATGAAAACACCAAAGATCCCACAAACGTAACTGGCGAATCGCTATTTACAGGAGCTCAGAAAAACCTATTCGACCAAATGGTTAGCACAAATGTGAACGAAAATGTTTACAGGCTATTTGTTCAGTATTGGA
>JBAXRP010000365.1:0-3583 GCA_037131145.1 Bacteroidota bacterium | reverse complement strand
ATTTCGATGGTATATATTTTGACGCAATTGACGGGAGTGATATACTAGGCGGACCGGAAAATTTCTGGTACTACGGCTCAAAATTTTTGTTTGAAGTCGCAAAGCACCTGAAACGTCCTGTTGGCATGGAGATGAGTTCGATGGTGCATCATTGGTGGCATTACCGTTCACGGTGGCAGGCATGGGATACACCACGTCGAGGTTTTAAACGCTTCGTGGATATTCATTCATCCTCTATTAAAAGTGGTGAATATGAACATGGTTACTGGAGGGGCGACACATCACTTATAAATAAATTGGCTCCTCTTGAAAACGGTGGTCTTCTTCTTCCACTTCAGTTAGGATGGTGGTTAAATTTCACATGGAATCCACCTCAGACGGAACCGACTTTTACAGACGACATCGAATATCTTTGCTGTAAGATGGTTTGGAATAACGCCGGGCTGGCCTTGTTAGGGGGTATTGAGAAAAAAGAAATTGATGAAAATCCTTCTTTCAGACGATTGAATACTATCATTAAACAATATGAAGAATTGCGTCATAAGAATTATTTCAACGATACTATCCGTGCGCTGCTCCGCAAACCAGGAAAAGAGTTTACACTTTTTCGAGAGGATGCCGGTTCGTGGAATTTCAAACCAACAGCATATCAAAAGCATAAAGTATTAGGAATCAATCATCCTTCGGCTCACTGGTTTGTGAACAATGAGTTTGATATTCAACCAGTCATGTTGCGAATAGAACCGTTGTTGTCTGTTAAATCCTATACAGACAAGGATAATATTTTGTTAACTGATTTCTCAAGTCCTATGAATTTTTTGAATAAAGGAACCGCAAATGGAGTTTCGGGTGAAATAATTAGTTCAACGGAAAAAATGATAAGTGGTGATGCTGGTGGCATTTTCTCAGCTATCAGTTCTGGTGTCTCCCCACGGAATGGCTCCTGGATCAGTATGGAGAAAAAATTCGAACCGTGGTTAAATCTCGAAAAGAATCAAGCTTTGGGGGTATGGATTAAAGGTGATGGTAACGGAGAAATTTTGAATTTCAGGTTAGAAACACCAGAGCAATTTTCGGCGGGAGTTAGGGGAGATCATTTCGTAAAAATTGATTTTACGGGATGGAAGTATTTTGAACTCGTCGAAATTGAATCAGCGGAATTCACTAATTATATCTGGCCTGGTTCAGAGATATCCCCTGAGTCAGTTATGAAAGATCTTTTTGTATACAAATCCTACCTGCATTCTGTCCAATTCGATAAAGTGGACAAACTGCAGTTGTGGTATAATAATTTACCAGCGGGGAAAGAGGTCAGCTGTATGGTGGGTCCTGTTAAGGCGATACCAACGGTTTATGAAAATATCGACAACCCTTCAATCTCAATAGGTGGGGGAAAGATCACCTTTCCGGTAAAAATGGAATCGGGTATGTATCTTGAATTCCGGTCTTCTACCGATTGCAAATTATATGGGTCAAAGGGGCAGTTGCTTATGGAAATAATACCAGAAGGTAAAATTCCTAACCTGGTAAATGGTATTAATGAAATCTCATTTTCGTGCATTGGCTCTGATGAAATAAACCCCCGTGTTCAAGTGACTGTCATTAATGAGGGTGATCCTCTCCTTAAAAAGTAAGTGTAAGTTATTTTAAAATCAAAATAATTACAATTAAAAATACATTGTATTAATAATCATTAAATTAATTAGTTATGGGATATTTAAACAAAGTTGAAAGCGAAGCAAGGATTGAAAGGGTCAAGGAAATCCTGAAAGCAAATAATCTTGATATGGCATTGGTATATTATGATGAATTCAATATAGGCAATGGCTGGTATTTGACAGGTTGGTGTCCTCAATTTGAGAGTGGGGCAGTACTTATACCGCGGGTCGGTGAGCCACGCATTCTTGGAGGTCCGGAGAGCGAACCATTCGCAAAGCTCGACAGCACTATAACGGAAACACGCAATTTTCCGGTTTTCATGGTTCCGGATGAGGAATATCCCAATGCCACAATTATCGACTTTCCTCAGTTATTCGCCGAATTAAACGGGGAGCTGGGCAGCGTCACCCGGATTGGCATGGTAGGTGCAGGGCGAATGCCTGCCGACTGTTACCAACAGATTGTGGATGGCTTTAAGGGTGTTCAACTGGTGGATATCACCGCCGAATTTCTCCGGTTAAGGGTAGAAAAATCGGAGTGGGAACGGGTACAAATAAGGGCGGCATTTGAGTTGGCCGACTTTGCCTATGAAGCGATTAAAGCAGAAGTGAGACAAGGTGTTACAGAGATCCAGGTAGCCGCTGCCGGAGAATACGCCTCACGCAGCCGCGGAGCAAGCGGTGCTGGCTTCAGCACTATCATTGGAAGTGGTATCCGTTCAAATGCCGTGGTACCAACTGCAAGTTCCAAGCATTTGGAAAATGGCGAACTCGTGATGATTGGCATTGCACCCAAGGTTAGCGGTTACGCGGGCGTTGTAGGTGATGTTCTGCCTGTTGACGGAAGTTACACCTCATCGCAAAATGAGTGCATGACCTATTTGAAAGAGGCGTTCCGACTTACGAAGGCTCAGCTAATCCCGGGAAAGTCGGGTCGCGAGATCGATGCACCCGCACGGGCTTATTTTGATAAACACGGATTGTCGAAATACCTGGTTTGTCCGTTTGTTCACACTATTGGTCTTCATGAGGCAGAGGCTCCTTTTTTTGGGCCGTACAGCAATGACATTTTACAGGAAGGTATGACCGTTAGTATTGATGTCAGTTTCTTTGGCCACCCTGAATTTAATGGTGTGCGGATCGAAACCGGCTATGAAATCACAAAAACCGGGCCTGTTGCTTTAAGTAAAAAGATGGACAAACTCTTCTGTGAATAAAAGGAATTAGATGATTAAACCGAAATATTCAAAGGGAGCGACACAAATGGATAAGGATCAATCATTTGATGTGGTGCTGGGTTTCGATATGGAGACGGACATTGGTTCTTACACCACTTTCTATGAGGGTGTACAATATGGGACTCCCCACATTTTGGAAGTTCTGGAAAGGCATGGGATCCAAGCCACTTTTTTTTGGACCGGGCATGCCGCTGAAAACAATCCGGCAATGGTGGTACAGGTTAAGGATAAAGGTCATGAAACCGGATGCCATGGTCTTTTTCACGAAACACTTGGTGATCCGATCTTCCCCCTTCCCAATAACTGGCCCATTCTCCCATCGGAAGTGGAAGGGCGGTTACGACCGGCCACTGAAATAGTTATGCGAATGAGTGGTGTTCAGCCCGTAAGTTTCCGTTGCCCCCGACTTTGGGGGAGCACAAAGGTGCTTAATGTGCTTGAGGAGTTAGGTTATGTTGCGGATGCTTCACTGCCCATGTTTTTTTATCCCGATCAGCTTGAACCTTACCATCCATCCAGTACAGACTGGACCGAAAAAGGGGAGATGCACATACTGGAGATACCCAATTTCTGCGACATGGACATGGAGTCCACTGATCCCTACCACAGGGACAGGGATCAGTGGCCCATGTTCAGAACGCAATCGGCACAGTCACTGATGAAGAAAGTGATAGGATTTATCCGTTA
>JBAXRP010000364.1:0-3615 GCA_037131145.1 Bacteroidota bacterium | reverse complement strand
GATCGGCAGGATTTGGAAAAACCAGAATTTTCGCGGACTCTTGCATATTCATTCCTGTTATCACATCTATCAGTATCGTATCTGAATTTGAAACATATTCACATTCAGAAAACCTGCTTTGAATAAAATAGCTGTATTGTCCGGGTTGCGCTACGCTATCAATATATATGGTATCAGATACCGGGCTCGGATTTATCAGCGTAAAATCATTCTGGATATTGGTTTGCCTGTAAACATCGTATCCGATAAATTCACCTAAACCGGCGTTTTTTTTTATCGATGGTACATTTTTCGAAGTTCCCGGATAGACCATATCTCCCATCCCAATGGAACAATCATCAATAGCCCATGGATACCACAAACCATTTCCGTCGCCATCAACGGCATGCCAGGCAATATCAATGGTTTCACCGGTATAGGCAGATAAATCAATATGATATGGGGTTTCCCAGTCATTGA
Organism: Bacteroidota bacterium; assembly: GCA_037131145.1. GTDB lineage: Bacteria > Bacteroidota > Bacteroidia > Bacteroidales > FEN-979 > CAIVAT01. The sequence goes on along the minus strand of JBAXRP010000364.1, from coordinate 3,156 downwards.
ATCCGTTTGTTCCGGGATAAGTCGGAAGCGCCGAAAGATCAAGCGCTACATTCCAACTGGCGCCTTGATCGGTTGAAACTTTAACATAGTAATGATCAAGGTGAGATGATCCCTGAAAGGCATAACTCCAGAAGGTTAGATCCCCGTTTACATACACATTTTCAGCAATTAGCCATTCGTCCTGATGGTTATAATCCCAATTCAGCCCGGCGGAAAAATAGCCGGAATGTACTCCAATGGGCGAATAAATTGGAAACTGAGACCAGTTTGCAGATAAATTGGTAATGATTTCGGTCCATTGAACCGGTGGAAAAACATTGGATTCAAACCCCTCCCTTAAAAGTATTCCGCTGTGACAAACCGGTGCACTCCATGTAAGTTTAACCACCCCGGCAATAGGTTCGCCGGTAAGGCTGGTAGCCGGATAACAAACAGGATTCACAGAAATATTATCAACCAGCCAGTTGACAATGTCGGCGGAATTTATCCCGGTTGCTCTGAATCGTATTCTGAAACCTTTTCCGCGAACAGGACTAATATCAAGATGATAACTTGTCCATGAAATATTTCCCAGGTTCTTGATCTCAGCTTTTTTATGCCACATATTCCCATAATATACTTCAACAACCATTTTCTCGGTTCCTGTTGAATTGCGGTCGGTAAGTTTAAGAACAAAATCAAGCCAGATGGCAGCGCAGGTATAAGGCAGTCCGTTAAAAGCGGGACTTTCGAGCGAGACGTTGTAATTAACCAATGGAGATTGCCACCTAAAACAAGCCGCCGGAGAAGGAATTCCTTCATTCATGTCAATAACCCAGTTTCCCTGATTGGGGCTGAATCTCCAATCGTTAAAGTTAAAAGAGGCGGCGTCCCACGGTTCAAAAAAAGGCAACTGCCTGCCCCAGGTAATTGTGATGTGGAGTGGTCCGGCTGATAAACTTTCCCCCATCAGACCAGGAAACCCATAAGCTGTAAGATCATATTTTGCTGAAATCCCGTAGCGATATACGCCCGGATCAAGGTTATAATCATAAAATAACAGCGAATCCGGGTCGTTGATTTGAGCGATTAAACTGTCATTGCGATAGATATTATAGCCGATAAGACCTGGTGGAGTAACCAACAGGGTGTCATTAATCATGGCGGGTTTTTCCCAAACAATATAAGCCGCGCTTTCGATTGGGTTTCCCTGAATATTTCTAACAGGGCAGAGGTACAAGGCTGTAAAGTTAGCGCAGGAAAAATCAGAATAACCGCTTCCATATAAGGCTCTCACACATGCATTGTAGGTTTGTCCGAACTGAACCTGTCCGGGCGGAATAGGAAAAGCATTTTTTGTAGTATATCCGGTGATGACATTTCCGAGATAAAAATAGTACCCAAGGATACAGTTCGACTGTTGCTGAGCCGGCTCGGAAGCTATAACAGAAATATTATCCACATTCCATTGGTTAATATCACCGGAATCGCCGCCGGAGGCGCGAAACCGGATTTTAAAATCTATTCCGGTTACTGATGAAATATCGAGATCGTCGCTTGTCCATGGGATATTTCCTCCACTGTTGGAATAGTTCCTGAAGGTTGTCCAGGCGTTTCCATTCCATATCTCAACTGCCATCTGGTTTACCGTGGTTGTTCCAAAATTATCGAGAAAAACATCATAACGGAGTTTCAGCAACCTTGAACGTACGCCTTGAATAGTTTTGCTTATTAAAGAATGTGAATAGCCGATTTGCTGAGGCATTGAACTGAAAGTAACTGAAGGCGCTGGATTGCCAAATGTCGCAGAAACAGCCCAGTTGGTGAAAGCAGGCTCCGTAGTCCAACTGTTTAATGCAAATGAGCCCGAACTCCAGTTTTCGGAAAAAAGGCGCTTTTCATAGTGTGGAACATCCCACCTTGCCATAAGGCTGCTATCGTTAATCGTAAGGTTTTCGGGGGGCATTTTTACCTGCAACAGGTTTATGTTCCATGAAACAGGATTGATTACCGGAATTGTTTGAATAATGGTATCATAGCCAAACCTGATTACAGTCAGTTTATATGTTCCTTTCCATACTTCAGGGAATGTAATGGTTCCGATGGAATCGGCAAGCCATTGATAAACGGTATCGGGGTAAGCCATGTTTATCAGACGCAAAGAGGCTCCCTGAGGATTCGACGGAGCGCAACTTGTAATCAACTGGAACGCTACCGGCGTTGTCCAGCATTTACCTATTACATTGGTAAATGTAACTGCCGACCAGTGGTTTCCGGGATAACCGGCTTGTATTCCCCACCGATAAGGTCCGCATGGTAAAGAGTTCCAACTGGGGTCAACAGATTCGGGTTGAATTGAGTATCCAATAAACGACCAGGGGGCAGTATTTTGTTCCTCGCCCTGACGAAGCCTGAAAACCTTATAATTCACGCATGATGCCGGTTCGTCGCTGAGCGCCTGCGGTCCGCCGGAGCCGTTACACTTTGCTCTGATCATAAAATTTCCGCCGGCGGGGAACCAGGGACTTCCGCCGGTAACAAATCGGGAAAAACTTCGGAATTGAGCGGAAGTTTCATCAATTGCAATTCCGGCGGCATCTGGAGCGCTTCCTCCCTGAATCATTACGATATAAAAGGAACCGTTGTTCAGTGAAACCGTATCGGGAAAATTAAATTCCACCCAGCCAAAAGCTGTCGGGATAACGGTAAATGGTCCTGCCAGGCTGTTACCCGGAGTTCCGCCTGCGCCGGCAGCGTCAAAAATCTGAATCTGAAAAGCGACCAGAGGATTGCTTCCCGGTGGATAATTAGCCTGAGCGCCAATGTTAACAGATCCTCCGGTCACATTCGCCGGATAACCTGTTGGCGTAAACTTCACGGCATTCATATTTCCCTGGTACGACCATACCGTAAAGTTATCCTGTATCCCATCGTCATAAAGAAGTTCATAATCGCCGGCAGGCGGAGACCATGACACTGAAACCAGTTGACTTGCAGAATCAAATATTGCCTGCGCCGCCACGGGAGGATTTAAGTTTTCAAGCAATCCAATATTTATAACCGAGGTAATTCCCGGTTGAAAGGAAACGGGAGCCGAGGTAAAAGTCTGGAAACCGACTTTGTTGCAGGTAACAGGAAAAGTTCCGGCAGTAGTAACCGACAAGGAATAAACGCCTC
>JBAXRP010000363.1:0-3632 GCA_037131145.1 Bacteroidota bacterium | reverse complement strand
GGACGAGGGACGAGGGACGAGGGACGAGGGACGAAGGACGAAGGACGAAGGACGAGGGACGAAGGGATGAAGGGATGAATGGTTGACATGATTATAGATTGAAAAGATTGGTTTTGAAGCAAAATCCCGAAGGGATGACATGATTATAGATTGAAAATAAGGAGAGCCCCCCAATGAAAGATTATATATCAGTCCAGAATCCCCCCAACATCCTGATTGTTGACGACATTCCTGAAAATCTTAAAATACTGGCCGATATACTGGAAGATGAGGGATATAAAGTTCGACCGGTTCTTAATGGAATCCAAGCATTGCAGGTAGCCGAAAAAGAGAAACCGGACATTATACTTCTTGATATTTTGATGCCGGGGATGGATGGATTTGAGGTTTGCCAGCGACTAAAGGAAAGCCAGAATCTTAACGACGTGCCAATTATCTTTATCAGCGCGTTAAGCGAAACGAACAATATTGTAAACGCATTAAAATCAGGTGGCGCTGATTATATCATCAAACCCTTTCGCGCCGAAGAAGTAAAAGCGCGGGTTGCCACCCATCTTAAACTTTTCCAACAAAGACAAGAACTCCTGCAACGAAGTGATGACCTTCAAAAACTCAATGCAGAAAAAGATAAATTCTTCTCTATTATCGCCCACGACCTGCGAAGCCCTTTCCATGGATTCTTAGGACTTACCCAGATTATTGCTGAAGAATTATCAAACATGACTTTGAATGAGATTCAGAAGATTGCGGTCACCATGAGAAACTCTGCAACAAACATGTTCCGGCTTCTCGAAAACCTTCTCGAATGGGCGCAAATGGCTCAGGGTTTAATCCCTTTCAATCCTGAAGTTGTTCATTTACCCACATTCATGCGGAAAAGCCTTTCAATGTCGCGTGAATCTGCCATAAGTAAAGGAATAGAATTAACCAGTGATATTCCGGATGAATTAATGGTTTTTGCCGATCCCAACATGCTTCAAACAATTATCCGGAACCTCGTTTCAAATGCTGTAAAGTTTACTTCAAAGGGAGGAACAATCAATGTTTCGGCAAAAGCCGCCGGTGACAGTAGCGTTGAAATTTCAATTAAAGACGACGGTATTGGCATGAATACTGAAATGCTGGGCGATTTGTTCCGTCTCGACGTTAAAACAAACAGAGACGGCGCTGAAGGCGAACCAAGCGCCGGGCTGGGGTTAATCCTCTGCAAGGATTTTATCGAACGACATGGCGGAAAATTATCTGTGGAAAGCGAAGAAGGAAAAGGAAGTAGGTTTTCTTTCTCAATCTCCATGAATAGTGAGCAATCAGCTACTTAGGAACCATTTTCTGACAGAGAAAATTTTTGGCAAAGAAAAAATAAATTTCATGGAAAGCAAGAAAGAATTTTTGGTTCAGACAGAAACCGAGAACGACATTCAGTTCTCCGACTTGTTTGACCTGAAAGACATTCAGCATATTCAGGATCTGTTTTCAAACGCCACCGGAGTCGCTTCTATCATAACCCATCCCGACGGCTCTCCAATTACCAGACCCAGTAACTTCTGCACGTTGTGTAAGGATATTATTCGTAAAACTGAGAAAGGACTCGCTAATTGCTATCGTTCCGATGCAATACTTGGTCGCCTTAGCGCTGCCGATGCAACAGTTCAGCCTTGTATGAGCGGAGGTTTATATGACGCCGGCGCCAGCATTACCGTTGGCGGTAAACATATTGCCAACTGGTTAATCGGGCAGGTGCGTAATGAAAACCTCGATGTACAACAAATGATTAAGTATGCCGCTGAAATTGGGGCAAACAGAGAAACCTTTATGAAAGCGCTTGCCGAAGTCCCGGTTATGTCTCTTGATCAGTTTACTAAAGTTTCCAAAATGCTGTTTGCTTTTGCAAAGGAACTTTCGGAAAAAGCGTACAGTAATTTACAACTGAAAAAGCAGATTGCCGAGCGCGACAAAGCAACTGCGTTGTTGAAAGAAAGCGAGGAGAACTTTTTAAGCGAGAAGTATATTCTTCACGAAAATCTTGAAAGAAGTGAAGAGTTTTTACGGGAAACACAAAAAATTGCTCATCTCGGAGCTTATACGTTAAACATTGGTTCCGACAATTGGATAAGCTCGGAAATATTGGATGATATTTTCGGAATTGATTCCGGCTATGATAAATCAGTCCAGGGATGGGCTTCAATAGTTCATCCTGAATGGCAAAAAATAATGGTTGATTACTTTACAAATGAAGTGTTGGGAAATCACTGCAAATTTGATAAAGAATATATGATTATCCGGCAAAACAGTAAAGAAGAGCGATGGGTTTATGGATTAGGCGAAGTAACATATAACGAAGCGAATGAACCGGTAAAAATGATCGGGACAATTCAGGATATCACCGATCGCAAACGGGTTGAAAAAACTTTGCAAAATGAACGGTTACTTCTTCGCACACTTATTGATAATATTCCGGATTCCATTTATTCTAAAGATCTTGCTTGTCGTAAAACACTGGTCAACATTGCCGAAGTGGGCTATATGGGAGCAAAATCGGAGGCTGAAGTTTTAGGCAAGGATGATTTTGAGTTTTATCCGAAAGAACTTGCGGAAAAGTTTTTTGCCGATGATCAATTGGTAATTCAAACCGGAAAGCCGGTGATAAATCGTGAAGAGTATATTATTGACGAGAATGGGCAGAAACGGTGGTTGCTCTCCTCCAAACTACCGTTGCGCAACAAGGACAGCAAAATAATTGGCTTGGTTGGCATCGGACGCGATATCACCGAACGTAAGCTGGCAGAGGAGAAACTTATAATAGCCAAAGAAAAAGCCGAATCTGGCGACCGCCTGAAAACAGCTTTCATGAACAATATTTCCCATGAAATCCGCACTCCCCTGAACGGCATTCTCGGATTTGGCAACCTTATGGGCGATCCCAATATCTCTCAGGAAGAAAGAGATGAGTACTTTGAAATAGTAAAAATAAGCAGCGACAGGCTTATGAACACCGTCACCGATTATATGGATATATCGCTCATTGCTTCGGGAAATCAGGAGGTGCATAAAAAACTTATTGCCCCATGCGATATTTTGAATGAGATTTATGACATGTTCCTGCAATCGTGCCAAACCAAAAAACTGAAATTATCCATTCATATTCCAACTATGGCGGGCAAATTGCACATTAACACCGACCACAAACTGTTACTTAAGGCGCTCCGACATCTTGTGGATAATGCAATTAAATTTACCGCTAAGGGTTATGTTACTTTTGGTTTTGAAGAACATGGGGATGAACTAAAATTTTTTGTTACGGATACGGGAGTTGGAATATACCCGGAAGCGCAAACAACAATCTTCGATAAATTTATGCAGGAAAATGTATCTATTACCCGCAATCACGAAGGCAGCGGGCTGGGGTTATCTATTGCAAAAGGTATTGTGGAATTACTTGGAGGACGCATCTGGCTTGAATCGGTAAAAGGCAAAGGTTCTTCTTTCTTTTTTACAATAAAATAAACTGTTTAGGTCAAGTTGCCAATAAGTTTGCAGATAGAAAGTATTATGAAGAATAATGTCACCCATTCGGGGTTTATAGATTGAAAAGATTGGTTTTGCAACAGAATCCCGTAGGGATGACATGATTA
>JBAXRP010000362.1:0-3634 GCA_037131145.1 Bacteroidota bacterium | reverse complement strand
ATTGAAAAGATTGTTTTTGAAACAGAATCCCGAAGGGATGACATGATTATAGAAAAAGATTTTATGAGACTTAATAACGATCAACTTGTTTAAAGCAGATAAGCAGTTAATGAAAATGAGATGTATTTATTTTGGGTTTGTTTTTCTTCTGTTCCTGGTTGCTCTGAAACCTTTGCAGGCACAGTCAACGCAGGAGCAGTTAAAGCAAATGCGGTCGTCGGTAATTGAAACTATTGACGGACGCGAGTTTTACATTCATAAGATCAAACGCGGGCAAACGCTTTATATGATTTCAAAAGCCTACGGCGTTGAGGTGAACGATCTGATCAGGGAAAATCCCGGAGTGAAAGAGGGAATCAGAGCAGACGATACACTCCGGATACCACTGAAGAACCAACCGGTAAAACCTCCCAAACCAAAATCTGTTGTTACATCTGACACCGTTAAAATAATTTCACCCGGATTAATTTCTGCGAAAGCCGACACGGTTGAAAAAATTCTTTTGCCTTGCGGACACGATACTTCAACAAAGAAGTCTGTTTATCAGGTAGCTCTTATGCTCCCTCTTTTTCTCGGCGAAGTTGATGCCATTGACGCTGATAATCCGGACAGAAAAACTATTGAAAACGCCAGATCTTTCCAGTATTTACCATTCTATGAAGGTTTTCGTATGGCGCTCGATTCATTGAAAAAAGCTGGCTTGTCAATCCGGCTTTATGTGTATGATGTTGACAAGGATACCGCAAAAACGCGGCAGACGCTGAAAAAACCTGAACTTAAATCAATGGATTTAATCATCGGTTTGCTGTATCATCGGAATTTCCAGATCGTGGCGTCATTTGCTGCAAGAAACAAAATCAATATAATCAATGCCGTTTCGGAACGTAGTGAAATTGTTTCCGGCAATCCGTTTGTTTTCAAGGTGCAACCTGATAAAAAAGCGCAAACCGGACAGATCGCCGATTGTCTGGTTAAAACCTGCGGCAACGGACGTATTGTGATAATCCGCAGCGGGCAATATCCTGACAAAGATCTACCGGAAAACCTGAAAAAGGCATGCCTTGAACATAATTTGAATGTTCGTCTTGTGGATGGTCAGCAAGCCGCATTTGACCAGCTTTCAAAGGAAACCGAAAATTATCTGATAGCTTTCAGCGACAAACCTGAATACGCGATTGATCTCACGCGCCGGGTTTACGAACTTCGTAACGATTACAGCATTACACTTTTCGGACTTCCCGACTGGTCGGCGATAAACGGAATTGAAACCGAATACCTTATTACCCTAAAAACCCACATGATTGCGCCCGCCTTTGTTGATTATGAAAATCAGGATGTAAAGAAATTTGTCCGGCGGTATCAGGAAGATTACAAGACAGATCCTGAATTACTCGCTTTCCAGGGATTTGATGTAGGATATTATTTTCTTTCGGCATTGCAGCAATTCGGAACTAATTTCGGTCGCTGCCTCGAAGATTTTAAAATCAATTCATTGCAGACTCAATTCAACTTCACAAATACAAAAGGGAACGGGTACGAAAATCAACGGTGGTTGATATTTAAATATGAGCATTACCGGTTAGTTCCTGCAAATCGCTAAACTTTATCAGAGGGCATTGCCACCATAGGAATGTTGGTCTCAAACAGATTTTTTCTCGTGATTTTTTTTGTGAAAATCATAGACAGAAGACTTCTCCGGTGTGGTTGAAATGCAATAAGGTCAATTTTTCTTTCGGCAACGAAATGATCAATCGCTTTCTGGTTTTCTTCCTCAATCTCGATTACATTGAATCTGATTTTTTGCTGAAGTTCTTCTTCACCGAATTTCAGTTGCAGCCCTTTCATCTTCATATAAACATCGGTTGGCTTTACTTTGGCTATAAAATGCACCACATGAATAACGCTTTCCAAGGGTGAAAAAAGTGATATAAGATGCGTCAATGTTGTTTCATTCCCATCTGTAAGATCGGCGGCAAACATGATATTTTTAAAGCCCAGGAAATTTTTAATGGCAGGCACCGTAATCACCGGCGCTTTTGCATGATCCATGATGTATGTCGAAACCTTACCCCATACCTGTAAAGTATTGCCTTTTCCGGTAGTTCCCATTACCACGAGGTCGGGATGATAATCGGAGCAGAGTTCTTTCAGCTCGTGCTCTACATCGCCGCCAACAACTTTTGTTGTCAATGTTACATTCTGAATTTCCGATTTGAGCATCATTTCTCCAACAGATTCTTCAAGTTCTTTCATACTTTGAAGCGCCTGCTTATAAATATCCTTCATCAGTTCCTCATTATACATAGAGGTCATGTTGAGCGTGTCGGGAAAACTGGTATCGGCAATGATGATCTGGTCGAAATAGGTGTGAAATAATTTTATTTCGCCGCCGGATAACCTTGCCATTTCAAGCGCGTAAGCGCAGGTTATGTGTGTGTGATCGGAAAAATCAACGGGTACGAGAATCTTTTTCATAGAACGATTAGTTAAGTGAATTTTTCATGTCGGCAAAGTTAATATCTCAACCAGCCTTTTGCAATTTTTTAGGTCGGAATAATCTTCAAGTAGTGTGGTTTTTCTTTCTGAAATTAAAATTTGGGAAAAATATTGTCGGAAAAGCCCCGGAATTAACAATTTAAAATCGCCGGGCGTTGACGCCTGTTTGCAAAGATTTCCCAACGAAGTCCCTGTAACCATCTGAGGATTGACAAGGCAAAACCGTCCGTTGAACAGCGCATTCAGCAGTTTCAATTTTAATCCGGTCGGTTGAAAAGTTACCATGATGTTGATGTGCGCCTGCCGGATTAATTGTTGCATCGCTTCATTTGACGGGTTTTCAACAAAATTGATGTTCTTCCGGTTTTCAGCGAGTTTTTTCAACCATAACGGAGGATCTAATCCTGCCAGAATAAGTTCCGGAAAGGAATCTTCCCAAACCTTTTTGATAAGAAATTCGGCGGCGCGACTGTTTTCAGCAACCGACAATTTCCCATGGTAAAGAGCGTAATTCCCTTTTCCCGTGAGGATATTCATCTCATCATGACCATGAAAACTGGGAAGATAATATACCTGTTTCCGCGGAAAAGCCTTCGCGAGGTAAGCTGTATCTTCCTGCGAAACCGTCAGCGCCAGCGAGGCATGATTTAAAACCGACTGAAACAATTTCAGACGGAGACTCTCTGCAAGAAAATAAATTTTTTTCCACGGGTTCTTTTCTGCACCGAAAAGATGATAATAATAATGGTGTTCGATATTGCTCTCGCGGTAAATCAACAGCCTTCCATTCAAACGGCGGTCGCTGATTAAACCGCATGTATGTAAGCCTTCAAAAAGTACTGGATTATCGTCTTTAAGTAAATTATTCAGTAATTCCTGCGACATTCGGCTGCTAACGATATATGGTTTCAGACTCAGGTTTGCTTTTAATCCCGTCGTTCTCCGATAATAATGAACCGATTCGCAAAACCGTTCCAACTCCGGCGCCCGTAAACGCCGATCAGTGAAACAGTGCAGATGAATCCTCACTCCTTCCCGATGCAGCGCCCTGATCTTATAAAAAACATCAATCACCCCTCCGTAATTCGCCGGAAACGGAACATCAAAAGAGACAATATGTATGCAAATATTCAAAATT
>JBAXRP010000361.1:0-3639 GCA_037131145.1 Bacteroidota bacterium | reverse complement strand
TCGTCCCTATTTTGTCGTAATCGCTTGCTGCAACTGATCATAGTCGTAATTCTTAGCAAGCGTCATCAGGTGTTGCGCAAGTTCTGGATTATCCTGCTCAAAAGTTTTAATGATCGTTTTCAGTCGGTTGATATCGGCAACAGCAACAGCATCCTGCATTTGAATTACCACACTCTTTGATAATTTAACTATTTCACTTTCGATAATCTTGTCGGCAGTAAGGTATTCTGTTTGGGTTATTGGCGTTTCATTTTCATAGATATATTTAATGCCAAGCTCTTTTCCTATGGCGTCAAACAACTCGTTTTCTCTGAAAGGTTTGCGAATGTAACCTTGCAGCTCTGATAATTTTGACTTATCCTGATCCTCTTCAAAAGCGCCGGCAGTTAACGCTATAATAGGCGTTTGCTTCCCTTTTTCAGTTAATTTAATACGGTGAGTCGCTTCATGACCATCCATCACCGGCATTCGCATATCCATCAAAACAAGGTGCGGATTCCACTCTTCAAATTTCGCAATGGCATCCTCGCCATTAACGGCTTCAATAGTTTCAAAACCCACCAGTTTGAGAATTTTAACCGCCACCTTCAGGTTTTCCGGTTTATCGTCAACAACCAATATTCGATAATTTTCTTCTCCTTTATCAATTCCTATTACACGTTTTGGAGTATTCGATTCAGCGGCTTTTGTTTTTCCCTTTTTTATCTCCACAAAAAAAGTAAATAGCGAACCCTTTCCAACTTCGCTCGATACAGTGATGTTTCCACCCATTAACATTGTTAGTTCGCGGCTTAATACAAGTCCTAAACCAGTGCCGCTCCCTTTTTTGATTCCGGAGCTTGTTTGAACGAAATGCTTAAAGAGATTACTTAGTTCATTTTCGGGAATACCTGAACCTGAATCTTGTATTTCCACAATCAGCCGGTTTGAATCTTCATTGAGTTTTTCAACGCGGATACGCACGGCAATGGAGCCTTCGTCAGTGAATTTTATTGCATTGCCAATTAAATTGATAAAAACCTGACGCAACTTGCCTTCATCTGTAACAACAAAACGGGGAAGATCGCCGGCTGTTTCAAAGGTAAATTGAAGATTCTTGGATTTAGTGCGTTCTTTAAAAATCATTTGAATGGTTTTCAAAAAATAATGCAGATTAATATTTACCGGATTTAACATTATATGACCGGCTTCAACTTTCGACAATTCCAGAATATTGTTGATGAGCGCCAAAAGATGTTCGCCGGCGCTGATAATAGAAAGATTAAACTCTTTTTGTGAATCTGACAATTGGCTATCGCGGTTCATCAACTGCGAAAATCCAATAATTGCATTCAAAGGAGTTCTGATTTCATGCGACATATTTGCCAGAAATATACTCTTTGCTTTGTTCGCCATTTCGGCTTCCTGTTTTGCCTTAATGAGCGCCGCTTCCGATTTCTTGCGTTCTGAAATATCGAAGCAATGTCCTATATACCCAATAAATTCTCTGTTGTTGTTATAGTTTGGAGTTCCCATATCTAACAACCATCTGTATTCGCCATTTGCATAGCGCATGCGGTATTCCCGTGTGAACATTTCGCGTTTATCAAATGCCTCGACGTATGTTTTTAAACACCGTTCAAAATCATCGGGATGAACGCATTCTGCCCAACCATTTCCCATTTCCTGGTCGAGAGTTCGCCCGGTAAATTTCAGCCATGGTTCGTTGAAATAGTTGCAGAGCTTATCTGTGCCCGATTTCCAGATTAGCGCCATTCCTGAGTCGGCGAGATTACGGTATTGAACTTCTTTTTCACGCAAATCTTCCTCCGCCTGTTTGCGCTTGGTAATGTCCATTGATATTCCGATAACGCCAATGATCTCTCCGGTTGGGCTGACAAATGGAATTTTGCTGGAATTTACCCATTTCACACCTTCTTCGGTTTCCCACGATTCCTCTATATTCAATTTTGCAACGCCGGAATTTATCACATCGAGATCATCCTGATAATATTTTTCGGCATCCTCTTTCGGATAAATTTCCGCGAGATTTTTACCCTCCAGTTCCGACTTATCTTTGCCTTGCCCCTGTGCAAAATGTTTGTTTACCCGGATACAATTATTTTGTTTGTCTTTATAAAATACCAGCGCCGGAATGTGGTCTAAAATTGCTTCCAGTTGATCTGATAAATTTTTAAATCGCACTTCGCTTTTAAATATTTCATCTTCTGCCAGCTTTCGCTCCAATTCACCGGAAGCGCGCACTGCTACCAGTTTCAGAATAGACTCAGCGAGCGAAAAATTCTTCAGAGGCTTTTGTCCGATAACTGCAATAAGCCCGATCGGTTTCCCGTCGAAACTCCAAAGCGTAACCCCCACATAGCTCGCAGCCTTTAATACCTGAAGCGCTGCGTCATCGGGAAACAACAGGCATACATCCTCCGGAAAGCAACAGATGGTTTTTCCCACAACGGAGCCACAAGGCGTTTCTTTCAGAGTATAAGATACGTTTGCATCAAATTTACCTTCGTTATAGATAGCAACCGTTTGGGCGGTCAATCCGTCACCTTCAAGCCGATCAATGCAAACGTATTCCATGCCCAGCGTTTGTGAAAGGTATCGCGCCAGAGATTCAAAGAAATTTTCACCTGAACCGGGTTCGCCGCAATGCAGCAGGAAATTTTGAGCGTCTTCCACCTGTTTACGCTCAGTGATGTCAATAATAATTCCTCTTAAACCTACCGGTTTATTTTCTTTCAAAATTGGATTTGAGTAAACCAGCGCCTGAAAAGTTGAACCATCTTTTCGAATCATGGCGTATTCATTGCTCTTTTTTTCCTTTTTATCAAATGCTTTGTTTTGTATGTTTTCTATAGCTCTTGTTTGATCTTCCGGAGGGTAAAAGGTTAGCGTATTAACGCCAATCATTAAATCTTCTTCCGTATATCCAAAAATTTTATAGGCTTGCTTATTTACATAAGTAAGATTCCCCAACAGGTCGGTTTCAAAGACTATTTGTGGTAACATATCAGCCATCTCCCTGAATTTTTCTTCGCTTTCTCTTAGCGACTCTTCCATTTTCAAATGGCCGGTGATATTTTTCTGGTATAATTCGGTTAAAAAATCATTCTCCTCACGTAGTTCCTGCAACTCCGATATGAGTTCTTCTTTGCTCTTGTCCTGATCATTCATAAATACTATGTTTTACATATTAACTCTGAGCCTACTACGAAAAGGAAACCTTTTGGACTAAATATTAATTATTCTAACCACTTTTCGCAAATTATAGCGCCAGCCCATATCTTTTTAGTTTTTCGATTAAATCCTCCTTGTTCACTGGTTTCGGCAGGTAATCGTCGCATCCGGCATCGAGCGCTCTTTTTTTATCATCGCTCATTGCGAAAGCGGTAATAGCAATTATTGGCACATATTTCCAGAATGATCTGATCGCGCCTGTGGCTTCAAAACCATCCATTACCGGCATCTTCAAATCCATTAATATGAGCGATATTTCAGGATGTTCGCGACATTGGTTCACGGCTTCTTTCCCGTTTGGGACTAAAATTACCTTAATTGCCAATTTTGTTAATATACTTTCCAGATAAAAACGGTTAGATTCATCATCTTCGGCAATAAGCGCTACCGGGATTTTCTGAAATG
>JBAXRP010000360.1:0-3667 GCA_037131145.1 Bacteroidota bacterium | reverse complement strand
CAGGGGTTGCTCGCCAATAAAACAATTACTGAAGCAGATCTTAGTGGGTTCAGCGAAACGACAAGGAATACAATACTTGAGATTAGACGGGTCTTGACTAACGAATAGGTAAAACCTTTATGAATCCCAGCCACTGGATTTTAGCCTCATCTGACAAAATAATTCAATCGAGCCGCAAGGATTTATCCTGCGGAAGGATTTGTTTAATGAAGTTTTCATTCACTTTCTCATTTTCCCCACCTTTTCAATATTTCCTAACCACTGTCAAACAGCGATTTACGATTTGAATAATTATTTTGTCAGATAAACGCCCGTTTTGTCCGCTGAGTTCTGCATGGCGCTGTGGGTAACGCACTGTTAACGTGATGATATTCATCAAGATACGATCCATAAGATTTTGTTTATCATATTCCATTCTGCTTAACTGCTTTTAAATCAATGAAATTTATTTGTCCTTTACTTTCGGAACAATTGGATATAGGTTTGCCGAATACTTAAACCTACTTAACCCAATGGAAAACTTACTGATCGTAATTAAAGACAAAAAAGAATTTTTTGATGTGCTCAACGAGTGGGAAGCTTCGAAGAACATTAATCAGAAAAAGAAGGAAGCAAAAGAACCTGATGAAATTTATCTCTCCCAAAGGGAAACGGCCAGATTCCTGAGGGTATCGCTGCCAACAATCATTGCCTGGAAAAAAGCCAGGAAAATTCCATTTTACCAGCATGGCCGCAAAATCCTTTTCAAAAAATCCGAAGTCCTGGATGCCATGAAAAGCTCTGTGTTATAACCCTTCTGAAAATCGAATTATGACACCACTAAAGTTACCCAAACGAGGCTGCAATGGGTTTTCAATGATCTCCGGCGATCAAGCGCAATTCCATAAAGCCTTGATAAAAAATCGTCCCCTATGATCCCTCAAAACGTAATCGACGAAATCCTCAGCCTTGATATTGCCGAGGTGATCGGCAGGTATGTCAAGCTCACCCAAAAAGGGATAAACCACCAGGGACTTTGTCCTTTTCATCTGGAGAAAACGCCATCGCTGAGCGTATCCTCTGCAAAAAACATTTTCAAATGTTTTGGTTGTGGGAAATCGGGCAACGCCATTGGATTTATGATGGAATTCAAAAAAACCGATTTCGTTTCTGCCGTGAAAGCCATTGCCGGTGATCATGGTATTTCCATAGTTGAAGAAAAATCAAATGAAAACGACGAAAAATATAAACACCGTGAAGCTCTCTACTCCGTAAATTCACTGGCAGCCGGTTTTTTCAAGGAAAACCTGATGAAGTATGAGAAAGCCCTGGCTTATGTTAAAAGTCGCTGGGAGCCGGAAGTGATCAGTGATTTCCTCATTGGCTTTGCCCCCGAAGGTTGGGATAAACTCAGGAAATGGGCTAAAACACAGGGCATCAGGGAGGATATTCTGCTTCAGACTGGCTTGCTGTCTGAAAGCAAAGGAAAGGTTTTTGACTGCTTCCGAGCCCGCATAATCTTTCCGATCATCAACCGCACCGGACGGGTGGTTGGTTTCACCGCCCGCAGTTTCCCTGACAATCCCGATTCGCCGAAATACTTCAATACCAGGGAAACAGAAATCTATGCCAAAGGAAAGTCGCTTTATGGCTACCATTCTGCCTACCGGGCGATCAGGGAAAAATCTTCCGTTTACCTGGTGGAAGGGAACGCGGATGTGATCAGGCTTCACCAGATCGGCAAATTGAATACTGTGGGAACCTCCGGAAAATCGCTTTCGAGTGAGCAGGTCGAAGAGTTGAAAAAGTATGCCGCCAGTGTTACAATCATTGGCGACAGCGATAAAGCCGGACAGGTAGCGGTGATCCGTTCAGGAAAGATGATCGTCGAAGCCGGCATGTTCTGCAACGTGGTTCCACTGCATGCCGATGGCGGGAAGCAGGATCCGGACAGTTTTTTCACCGATTGCAATCAGTTCGATGAATACGCAAAAGAAAACCTCCAGGATTACATCATCTGGAAGGCAATGATAAACCTCAACAAATCGAAATCGCCTGACCTGAAAACCAAACTCATTGATGATCTCTCCGGTCAAATCACCCACCTTCCCGAAAACTCCCACCAGGTTTACGTTGAACAGCTCGGCAAACTCATCAAGCCCAAAAAAGCCTGGCAGGACCGGATCAGGTTGACCATGGACGATGAGCCAAAAGAGGAGAAGAAAGAGGTTGGGACACCCACTCACGTGAGCCTTTCCGACTGGGAAAAATATGGCTTCTATGCCCATGAAAATCAATGTTATTTCAGGACAAAGAACGGGTCGTTGCGAGTGTGCAGTTTCGTGATGGAACCACTGTTTCACATCGCCTCGGTGATGAATGCCAAGCGGTTGTATAAGATCACCAACGAATTTGGATTTAGCCAGGTGATCGAACTTCAACAGAGTGACATGATTTCGCTTTCGAGCTTCAAGCTCCGGATTGAAAGCCTCGGCAACTTTTTGTTTGACGCCACTGAAACTGAACTCAGCAAGCTCAAACGCATTTTACGTGAAAAGACAGAAAGCTGTTTTGAGATCGTTCAGCTTGTATGGCAAAAGAACGGCTTGTTTTTTTCGTGACCATATCGTGAAACTCTTTGGATTTTTTCCGATCCTGAACCTGTTCGGTCCGAAAGGCACCGGTAAAACTGAGCTTGCCATCAGTCTGCTTCAGTTTTTCGGAAACCAGATCAAGGGTCCGAACATCACCAATTCAAAAGATGAATACAGCAATGATGAAAAGATAAAGTTCAACAATCTCATAGAAACCGGGAAAACCGGGATTTCCCACATCACCCATACCAACAATGGCGACATCCGTGAGGATGTGGATTTCAGGATTATTTATACAAATTTCCTCAAAACTGACAAGTTCACTACAGAAGTTAAATGGGCTTGTGGGAAAAACGTGCTGCTGATAAACCACAGCCGGATATTCGCGGCCTACCGGATCCATGGTGGGCGGTCGAAAGAAAATGTCCTGCCGCTTTCCACCCTGGAATATTACCTGATCAATTGCCCGGAACTCCTGGGGAAGAAACCATCGGTGAGTTTTAAAGTTGAAGAGAACAAAAAAGTAGTCGAGGATACCGATTCCGGCGTGAGCCACGTTGGGGCGGAAATTAAGCGGACAACCAGGAGGATTACCACCGCAATGGCGTTTGATTACGACTTGTTGAACATATCAATCCCTAATAAGGTTGATACAGTGGAAGTTGAACAGGCAAGTGCAGTTCCCGATGAAATTCTTCCATTCTAAAAAAAATATTTTCATTCAGATAGGCGAAAAAAAGACAACTACATCAACTACAACAACTACAAGGAATTAATTATATGATATTCAGATATATAGTAAAACAATAACAGTCAAAAAGTCAACAACACAAAACTACATTGAACTACAACAACTACAATCAGCTAAAAAAGCTACTTCAAAACTACAATAAAACTATAATCATATTTTTCATATTACTGATTATCAACACTAAATGGATTTGTAGCTGATGTAGCTGATGTAGTTGGCAAAATATGCCCTAAATCACAGAAAATACAAAAAATGTTTCCACTTGGAAAAGCAATCTGACCATCACCCTTGACATTATTTATTATTCCCGGTTTTTGCCGATGGCGTAAAAAATTTCATTCCT
>JBAXRP010000359.1:0-3699 GCA_037131145.1 Bacteroidota bacterium | reverse complement strand
CCAACATCAGGAAAATTTGAAAAGTTAACCGGGAGGTTTAATAAATCTCCCGTAGCTCCAGCAATGTCCCCAATAATCGCTTTGGCATCCGTTGGTGTGCATTCAGAAGAAACAGACCCATTTGTATATCCAACAAGAAATGGGATAGCTCCATGAGTAACTTCGCATCCTGGTAAAAATGTCAAAGTACCAGTAGTTCCTTTAAATAAAAAATTCATTTTACACAAAGTACCAGCGGGTGAATAAGCTATAGAAGGAGAAGACCATATTATGCTAATTACAGAACCATTAGGATTTGCAATCATTCCAGTCATGCCAGGAAAAGCGTCGCTTAATCCAATAAATTCAAGAACCTCAGGGTTATATTGAATGTAGAAGGTGAATGAATTAATGTTGATCAAACTGTTTACATTAATCGCTACACTGGTGGTCGTATTAGGATAGGCTGTTTGGTACTCCAGCGATGCCATCTGACCTAAGGATATTGTTGCAGACAACAATACCAAAAATATTAACATTGTAATTTTTTTAATCATAGGTTCATGTTTTAGGTGGTTAAAACTTTAGGTATTTTACATTTATTATTTTCTAATAACTTTGATAACACTATTTAACTTGCAATCTGGGAATATTTGTTCCATTCTAACAAAATACAAACCTGAAAGCCAATTCACTGTGTTAATTTTTATATAATGAGACCCTTCTGATTGAGAGGGTAATTCGATATTCGCGACAAGTTGTCCCATAATGTTGATACTCGAAATTTTGACATTGCACTGTTTCTCAAGCATAAATTTAATAGTAAGAAACTCACGAAAAGGGACTGGAGAAACACTGAAATTTTGAGAATTAATTATTGATTCCACCGAAATGCCTGAAAATTCATCTACAGTTAATCTCGCTGGATTAGAATTTATCTGACATACACCCCTATATAAAACGCATTGATAGAAATAATTGTTAAATGCTATAGGTATTTGTGAGATTGTCAATGATCTTGTGTGTGTACCTGAAAATATTTCATTGTCGTCCAATGCTATCCAACTTACTCCGTTATCCTTACTTTCTCTCCATAAATAGGACGATGCATTTGGAGCATCAGTAATAAAATTTGCAATTCCATTTTCAAAAACTGTTGTATCATGAGGATTACTAATAATAATCGGTAACCCTGAATTAATCGCACCATCAATGAATGTAACTGGGATAACAACTCCACCAGTATCAGAAAGTTCGCAACCAGTATTGTAATGGACTACTGAGGACTGTCCATTTGAAACAAATTTTATATCAAACAATTTTGTATTTATAAAACTGATCGGAACTGTATTACTCCAGGCAAAAGCTAACTGTTTTGGATTTACCATTAGGTTTACACTCATTCCACTTAACTGTAGATCAATATTTTCTACAGATAAAAATGTTAGATTATTAGTGTCGAAGTCTATATAAAAAGTCAATGCCCCTATATCACTTAATGCATATCCACTTACGGGAACAAACACCTCCTGGCCTGCGCAGATCTCCATAGTTGAAATGGATGCGATCTGCGCAGACATTAAATTGCACTGAAAAACTAAAAAGAAAATAACAAATTGAAATTTCATTTTAGACTCAGTCTGGAAGTGTTTCATTTTCATTTTATAAAAAACAAGGGGCAACAAATTCAGTGTTGCCCACTTGTTTCAGTTTTTACTACCGTGCAAAGATCAATTTGTTAACCTTTACATAGTTTTCTGTTGCGCCGGCCACCTCAATTCTATACAGGTAAACGCCTGTAGAAAGGTGGAGGTCTGTAGCATTAACAGTAACACTGTGTGATCCTGCAGCTTGCGTATCATTAACAAGTGTGCGGATGGTTTTACCGTACATGTCGGTAATCACCAACTTCACATTGCCAGATTCAGGCAGGGTGTATACAATCCTCGTATTATCTGAGAACGGATTCGGATAGTTAAAGATTGAAAATTCATTCGATCCGTTGGGTGTAATAACTTTGGACATTTTCAGTTCAAAATTATCATACCTGTTACCAAAACCATCTGCAAATTCACTACCTGTTTTTACACTGAAGATCGGCATAGCTTCCGTAACTGGAACCTTCGCCTTTACAGTAAGTGTAAATAGTTGATCTTCATTCTGTACTGATAATGGATTGGCATCTGCCCATGCAATTGCAACAGTTCCATTTTCGATGACATACTTCATTTCATCATTTTGAGAAGCAATGTCAACAACTTCGAAACGATCGGCATCATAACCCATGAAGAGAGTCATAGCGCCAAGTTTTGCACTTGTTGCGCTGCGAATTGAATAGGTAAATGTTTCTTCAACAGGAATTGTCTGGGTTATATCTTCAACCGTTGAAAGGAAGGAAAGTTCCTTGAGTCCGGTTGGGATATAAGAACCATTCACATCACCAAAACAGAGACCGTAAAAATCGAATGGTCCGGACACTATTGGTGGAATTGGTGTATTGGGATCGTCGAATTTCCAGTCTCCGGCTGGGTAAGAAGTAATCGAACCTACTGTGCGTAATTTCACATAAAGAGCATCCAATGCGGTAACAGTGTTACTGCCATTAACATCAGCAGCTTTTCTGTATAACCCACTTAGGTAAGTTCCCGGAGTTGCGCCAGCTTCGAGTTGGATTAGGAGAGCGTCAGTTGCATTGTTTCCACCCCATGTTCCATCGAAGGAAGCTTCAAGTTTATAATTTCCATTAGGAACTGTAAATGCGTAGTACCCAGGAGCGCCAGTATAATCAGGTGGATTCATGTTTGGACCTGTGACTGTTGTAGCAACAATATTATTTGTTGCAACATCTCTCAGGTTGATGGTTACGCCATTCAACGCAGTACCATAAATGTTCTTGTAGTAAACAGTACCATACAAATCAATGTTCGCTGGTCTGGGTAGGATGACTATTGATAATCCTGTACAGCCCTGACAATTTGGATTAACCGGCGTTGATTCGCAAACATAGACTTCACCGCAGCCACATGGAGGATAATCGCCCCATATAACAGTGATGCAGCTTGTTCCCTGACCCGAAAGAATGGTGTCAATACCAACTATATCCCATGAATATAAATGAGTGGGATCGCCATTAACCACGCAATATGTCGCAGTATCATTAGCCATAACTGATATCGGTCCTGAAATAACAGGCGCAGGTGTTGGAGTGATAATAATCTCTCTGAATTTTGTCAGCTTACAGTGGTCAGGAGGTCCCTGAGTTACGGTAAGATATACATAGCCAGTACCACAACATGACCAGACTACCTTAATTTTCGGGGTATTCTGACCTTCAACAATTATACCTCCTGTAACAACCCACTGGTAAGTCAATGGTGTCGGTAATCCAGGCGTCAAATTAGCAACCTGGTATGTTGCAGTGTCATTAACCATACTAGTGTTGCAGCATACCGGACTAAGACCATCAATCTCAAATGTCCAGGAAGGTGCATCAGGCACCCAGAAGGAATTTGAACCAGTACAATTATGGAAATCTGAAACAGTCACTGTGTACCAGCCGCTCTTCAAATCAGTAATATCCTTAGTTGTAGCGGTAGTGCTCCATAAATAATGATATTGCAGAGTACCGCCGGTAACCTGAATATTGCTGATTGAACCATCGTTACCTCCAAAGCATTTAGGGGTAATTATGTCAGCTATTGGATTTACTTCAAGTAATGC
>JBAXRP010000358.1:0-3731 GCA_037131145.1 Bacteroidota bacterium | reverse complement strand
CCCGATACCAAAGAATTGCAAAGTATAGTTGACTACACCCGTTCTCCGGCAACAACCAGTTCTGCAGCAATAAACCCGATGTTCAACTGCACCCAGATTACCAATGAAGGAGGTGTCGCAGATTATCCCTGGTATTGGAGCAGCACTACTTTTTCTTCGCAAGCGCAGACAAACGGAGCAAGTGCCACCTATGTTTGCTTCGGGAGAGCTATGGGCTATTTTCCCGGTTTAGGGTGGACTGATATACATGGCGCAGGATGTCAGCGAAGCGATCCAAAACCCAGAAGTTTTGCCGGATACACGCATAATGGAAATGGATATTACAATCCCAATGCTCCTCAGGGCGATGCCGTCAGGATATACAATTATGTGCGTTTGGTAAGAAATGGATCTTCAACCGGAATAAATGAAAACAAAGACAATCATCTATTTAATGTTTATCCAAACCCCGTTTCCGATGAACTTACGATCGAAATGAAAGTGACCGGGGAAATAGCAAGTTTTGAGCTGTTAAATTCTATTGGTCAAATAGTGCAGAACGGCAGTTTAATTGAAAAAATCGTTATAAATACCAACGACCTCGTACCCGGGATTTATTTGCTAAAACTTCAAAATGGTAATACCTTTGAAGTGAAAAAGTTAATAAAAGAATAGGCATCTGTTTAAACCGATTGGTGAAAAACCATCATGTTAAAATGCATATTTTCTGCGACCATTGAAATCAAACTATTGTCAGATGAGAAGCGAATCAAGAATAATGATTGTTATCCTCGCATTGATTACTGTTATCAATTACGGGAATGCACAAACTAATGCCGCCAGTGCCAGCGGGAATGGTGTAAGAAACAGCCGGGAAAAAGTAGAAATGCTTTTCCCCGGAGGCAAAACAAAGGCGCTGATTTTGAGCTTCGACGATGGGATGGTCGCTGACAGAAGACTTGTCAAACTGATGAACGGATACGGCCTGATCGGGACTTTTCATCTCAATTCAAATAAACTGGGCACAAAGGATTATCTCACCAAAGAAGAGGTTACAAACCTATACCAAGGACACGAAGTATCAGGTCATACGGCAAATCACCCAAATTTGACCGCTTTGGCAAAGATAGATGTGATTTATGAAGTGGTGGAGGACAGAAAGGAATTGGAACGATTGACAGCTTATCCCGTTCGTGGAATGTCTTATCCATTTGGCAATACCAACGATTTTGTAATTGAGGCAATTACCGGTTTAGGCATTGAATACGCGAGAACAGTAGGCGATACATACAATTTTGGTATCCCAACTGATTTTTTAAGATGGCAACCTACCATTCATTTATTCGGAAAAACAAATTATATACCCAACGACACGGCAAACGACAGAAGAGAATCAGGACAATTTTATCAGCTTACACATGATTTTCTAAAGGCGAATTCATTGGCCTTGTTTTATGTTTGGGGACACAGTTGGGAATATGAAGGACCTGGAAACAAATGGGCAGAAGTGGAGAAGTTTTTCAAAATGGTTTCCAAAAATCCGGATATATTTTACACAACACAAATTGGTTTAGTTGATTATATCAATGCTTTTAAAAACCTGAAATTCAGCGTTGATAAAAGCATGGTGACAAACCTGAGCTCGATCGATGTGTTCATCCAAATGAATGGCAAGGCCCTGGAAATTGAAGCGGGGAGTAGCAAGCTCCTATTTTAATTAATCCAGAAACAGTCCTGAATTCTTTACGGTTCATGGGGACAGCGGACGGTTATTTGAAGTGCTTTATCGCATAAGCGCTATAGCTCCCGATTCAAAAAATCCAGCAAATGAATATGTTCTATCCCTTTGTAACTTGATCCGGCATAAAGGCTATCCATCGTTACCACAATTTTCGGGAAATTATCAGGAATGGCCAGCAGGTTCCCAAATTCCCTGGCAACTGTGGGATCGTTGCCGAGCAGATAGGCTACCTGTACATATAGTTTTTCCCCGTTTCGTTCGGCAACAAAGTCCACTTCCTTATGTTCGCTGTTTCCAATCGTTATATTCCACTCATGAATTTTCAGGTGAAGAAACACTGCATTTTCGATAATTTTTCCGATATCTGCCTGACGGTAACCAATGATGCTATGCCGCAATCCCAAATCATCGAAATACAATTTCTCACCAATATCAAAATGTCTTTTACCTTCAATATCCGTACGTTTTACGCGGTGAATAAAAAAGGCATTTTCCAGATACCACAAATAATTTATAATTACCTCGGGGGTGGATTTTATTTGTTGCGATTTTAAGTATTGGCCGATTTTTCGAGCCGAAAACAAGCTCCCGCAGTTTTCGGCAATAAATCGGGTCAGGTCGGTTATAAACGATGCATTTTTAAGTTGAAACCGACTTACAATGTCTTTGAAAAAAATTGTATTGTAAACATTTTTCAGATAATCAAAAATAACCTTTTCATCATTTGGTAAATGAATCAGAAAAGGCAATCCCCCGTATTTCAAATAACGGTTAAGGGTATCTCGCGAATTTTCAAGCTGATGGAATTCGTGATATTCTGAAAAACAAAGACTATGCACACGGACTTCAATATACCGCCCTGCCAGTAGCGTAGCAAGATCGCCCGATAGCGTATAAGCATTACTTCCGGTACAATATAAATCGTAGTTGCCTGCCGACAATAAACTGCGTAAAGCAAGCTGAAAACCTTCTATTTCCTGAACCTCATCAATAAAAACATAATTCATCCCATCAAGGCTTCTCTGTTTAATGTAGGTATCCAAATCGTTATGGTTCCTTATTGACCAAAAATCATTGCTTTCTTTATCAATGTAGATAATATTGGCAACGGGATGCTGAGATTTGATTAAATCTATGAGCTGAAAAAGCAAAAAACTTTTACCGACCCTTCGTTGTCCGGTGAGTACCTTTATAAGTTGCTTTCCAATAAATGGTATAATTTTGTTTAGATAAATCTGTCGGATATACACGCCCATAATGCTTTGTTTTTCATTATTTGTAAGTCATGCCTTTTATGTTTTGCAAATATAATAACTTTGAAAGGACTGGGCGGTAATATTCTTTTTCAATTTCATAACGGTTTCAGGGTATCCGGGCAAGGCAGAAATCCTTAATACTGTCGGTTTGAAAATATGGTGTGGCAATATTGCTGAAAACCAAAGTATTGATATTTCTTTTCTTCAATCAGACTTTAGGATTGCATTTGTGCTGATTACATCTACACTTCAACGATATTTGTAGTCTCATTCCCCAAAACCATTCAGTGATAAAAAACCTCGAAAGGGTGACCCATCCATAGTCTCCGGTGATTCCATTTCCTGCAAGATTTCCTGCACGGTACTTTTGCATTCACAATAAGTAAAATATTTAGCCATGAAGAATTCATCAAAAAAAATCTTTCACTGTAAATGTTATTACAGCCATTTGCATTGTGACAATGATAAACATTAATGGATAAAGCCAAACCCTTACATATCCGATTGTTGGCGCTAACCAAAGTACATTTTATAATGATTCCCTTGAAATAATGGCACCAGCATCAGGTCAGCCTCGCTATGGGCAAGATGCGTTTTACCCGGGACTATTGTTCGGTTAGTTTACAATGATCTTTTTCACCACCTGTTCACCGGCAACCTGTATGACAGCAAAATAGAGTCCGGTTGCCAGATTGGTTCGAGCGAGCGAGAACGGGATGACCTGACCTGCAGTTCCGGTGACCTCCAGCCGGTAC
>JBAXRP010000357.1:0-3762 GCA_037131145.1 Bacteroidota bacterium | reverse complement strand
GGTCAAAATGAAATCACGATTCCTTCTTTAACAGGAACTCTTAACGTAGCTCCATCGGTTAGTATCACTGCTCCTGCTGATAACACTCATTCCATTACCGGTGATGTTGTTGCTTTGGCTGCTACGGCTGCTGATGCTGATGGAACTGTTACTCAAGTTGAATTCTTTGTGGATGGCGTTTCGAAAGGAATTGACAACACAGCTCCTTATACCGTTAATTATACAGGCGTAACCGGCACACATACTGTGACAGCCGTTGCTACTGACAATGATGGTTTGACCAAAACTTCAGATCCTATAACACTTATCGTTGCTCCTAACCAAGCTCCAACCATAAGCATCACATCTCCATCAAATGGTGCTAACTTCATCACAGGTGCTGTTGTAGCTATTGCTGCTACCGCTGCTGATGCTGACGGTACGGTCGCTTCTGTTGAGTTTTTTGTTGACGGTGCTTCTATAGGCGTTGATAATACAGCTCCTTATACAGCCAATTACACAAGCGTTTTAGGACCTCATACCTTAACAGCTAAAGCTACAGACGATCGTAGTGCTCAAACCACTTCATCCTCAATATCCATCAGTGTGTTGAACAATGTTCCTCCAACAGTTAGCCTAACAGCTCCATCAAATGGTTCATCTGTTACAGCTCCTACCGCAGTAACTATCAATGCTACCGCTGCTGATGCTGATGGCTCTGTTACCAAAGTAGAATTCTACGTAAATGGTACTTTAATAGGTGAAGACCTAAGCGCACCTTATTCTTTTGTTTGGACAAGCGTTGTTGGTACTGCCAATATCACTGCAAAAGCTACTGACAATGGTGGTGCATTCACCACATCTACAACAGTTACTATCTCTGTTTTAGATCCATTTGCTTTACCTTATAAAGAGGGATCCGTAAGCAGTTCATGTGCCGCATCAACATTCACCCTGCCTTTCATCGCTGTGGATTCTGTTCACAATGTGATTGGATATGACTTGGTTTTAAATTATAACATCAATAAAATAACTCCAACCGGCATTGTTACCAAAGTTGGTGATTTAGTAAATGCTAATTACTTTGATATTACCAAATATATCAACCCTGTTGCAGGAACTATCAATATCACTTTATCCTTAAATGGTAGTGCTCCCGTAGGAACTTATTTTCATGGCGTTGGCAATTTGTTTACCATAAGCTTCAACAAAGCAGGTGGTTTCAACAATGTTGATACGGCTACTGTTAGCGTTACAGGATTGCAAGAAAGTTATATTACAGGTGTTTCTGCCAAATTAGCGGAAGCAGGAAAATATATTTCTTACAAAGATAATATCTTCAATGGTACCTTGCAATTTTGGAATGCTTACGATCCTATTCAGTATAATGTTGCCAATCCAAATCAATATTTGATCACCAATATTTATGGAACAAATGGTGCATGCGTTGCTTCTCCAACAGCAGTTCAACCTAACACATCAGGTGTTTTCAACTACGACATCAACAATGGTCAATTTATCTCCATTAAAAGAGACATTTTACCTACTGTTGATATGATGTCTGTTTTGAATGCAGGTACAGATGTTTATCTTGCTAAAAAAGTAGTTACTTCAAATCCAACTTTCATTCCTAACGTATATCAAATGATTGCTATGGATGTTAACATGGATGGCGTTGTTAGTGCCGGCGATGTTTCTCAATTAAGCCAAAGAATTGTATTGGCAATTCCTGAATTCAAACAAGCTTGGAATTATAGTGTTGGTGGTGTTTCGGATGGTCGCCCTTCCAAAGATTGGGAATTCGTGGATTTAACCACAGTGACCAACAATGCTGCTTATCAAATTTCGACTACCTATCCTGCCAATGATGGCGTTGGATTTTCTAAATCACATGTGCCTTCAGTTGCTTTCTGTTTGGAGCCTCCTGTATTAGATTACAACACATGTCCACAAATCACCAACGAAACCTACGAAGGTATCTTATTGGGAGATGTTGACGGAAGTTATAAAAACATTGCTGCCGATGGTCTGCTGAAAGAAGGCTTACAATTGACAACCGACACCGTTATGTTTGATTTGGCTCATGCCATTTATTCCGGTGGTGATGTTAGTGTGCCTGTTTCTATGATAACCAACACTGTTGTTAATGGTATAGATTTCGCAACAAAATATAACGAAAACATGTTGACCTACGATTCTACGTTTGACCAAACCGGTTACTTAGATGCGTATTCTTATTTCAACACAAACGACAGAACTATCCGTTTTTCGGCTACAAATATCTCAGGTGGAAACATCCAAGCCGGTGTAACTTTAGTGTTAGTTCGTTTCCATAACTTAGATGGAACTATGGTTCCTGCTTACTTAGATTCAGTTAGAGCTTACATCAATGGTAGCCCTGCTGTCATCAAATTGACTACACCTACTGTAGGTATAGCAACCAACAAAGCTGAACGCAACGTTACTGTTTATCCAAATCCAACGACTAATATTTTGAATGTGATTGTTTCCGAAGATTCAAAATTGGAAATGCTTGATTTGAATGGTAAAGTGGTTGTTGCTGAAACCAATGTGAATGTAAAACAACATCAAGTGATTGATGTTACTTCTCTCGCCAATGGCGTATATATGCTAAAAGTGTATAACGACAAGTATGTGAAAATGCAAAAAGTTGTTATTAATAGATAACATGGTTAGTGAATAATGAAAAAAAGCCCCGACATTTGTTGGGGCTTTTTTTATTTCGTGTTAGTTCTTATTTTAGTTCATTGTTGTCCGATTCAATATCCTTTTTTTATACTGTCGTACCTACGGCACTTTTACGTTTCTTTTAATCGTTTGTTCTACCATACTGTCGTACCTACGGTACTTTTTGAAGCCTCGTTAGAGGCGACATTATGGTAGAAAAATATACGTAAAGAAAATCAAGCCCCGATAGGGGCGACATTATAAAAGTATTTGCCATTAGGTGTTTTAAAAAGGCTCTTCCTTTTTTACAGAACAACGGTGATTTTTTTTTTACAAACTCAAGGATTCGAGTTTATGACATTAGAGTTTATGGCTGTTACGCTTCAAATTTATAGCCAACGCCTTTCACGGTTTTGATGTTGTCGATTTTTAGTTTTTCGCGCACCTTGCGTACATGCACATCCATGGTTCTTTCGCTCGAAAGGGTCTGTCCCCAAATGGTAGAAAATATTTCGTGGCGGGTGAACACTTTGTTTACTTTGGATACCAACAGCCACAATAATTCAAATTCTTTTCGTGGCAGTATGATTTCCTCATCATTATGAACCACCATATATTTTTCTTTATAGATAACGATGTCGCCCACAATTTTCTTATCGAAGGTGTCTTCAAAATAGCTGAAACGTCTCAACAAAGCTTTCACCCTACGGATGAGCAAACGGGGGTTGATAGGTTTCACGATATAGTCATCAGCACCTGCATCAAATCCTGCAATTTGCGAAAAGTCTTCGCCGCGAGCCGTCAGAAACACAATGATAGATTTGTTTAATGTCGAAATTGTTTTGATTTCTTTGCATGTTTCTATGCCATCCAAACCGGGCATCATCACATCCAAAATGATGAGATGTGGTTTGATTTCTTCAGCAATCCGCAATGCGTCTTCGCCATTTCCGATTCTTAAAACGGTATATTTTTCATTTATTAGAATCGCTTCGAGCATATCGAGCACATCCGCTTCATCGTCAACCAATAGGATTGTATAATCTTTATTTTTCATTTCAAAAAGTAATAAAGACAAAAATATATATAATATCT
>JBAXRP010000356.1:0-3777 GCA_037131145.1 Bacteroidota bacterium | reverse complement strand
TAAGTTGGTAAGTTGGTAAGTTGGTAAGTTGGTAAGTTGGTAAGTTGGTAAGTTAGTAAGCTGGTAAGTTGGTAAGTTGGTAAGTTGGTAAGGGTTATTGGTTGAAGGTAATTTCTTGGCTGAGTTCGCTGAGGGGGATGTTGCCGGTGGCGAGTTTGCTGAGGTTGCCCATTACCCAGCGCAGTCCTGCGGAATCATCGCGGGAGGTTCTGATCTCCTTATATTTCTTAACAAGAAATGGCGCTTTTGCAAGAATATCATTTCTGTCAATTTTCTTGAAGTTAATGGTTGTCAGGATGGACTCAAAATCCATCTTAGGATGCTGGTAAAGATGGAATAACATTCGTTTTGCAATAGCAATGTCTATCCTGCGGTCAACCAGAAATTTCAACAACTCATATATTTTGTTAAATGAAAAATCGGGTAGCGTCGGGTATTGCCCTTGTAAGTGTTTTAATGAATAAGCCAGCAATCCTGATGTAAACCTGGCGGGAACATTCAAATCAGCCTGTACTTTTTCGAGTAATGGAACAAGATTGTTTTTTAACAAAAAGGTGTGAGTTTCCTCCGGCACATTCCATGCGTTCAACTGGGAAATACGCTCGGAGACCAATTTTGGAAGCCGTTTCATAGCTTCATCAATATCGGAGTCCTCAAGCGGTATGGGCGCTGAATCGGTATCGGGATACATACGGTCGGCTCCGGGCAAAACGCGTTCGAAAATGGTTGTGCCATCTTCAAACGATTTGCGGGTTTCATTCGGCACACATGTAAAAGCCATTTTGCAACGCTCTTCAATAGTTTCGAGAGCTGTCTTAATATCCTCTTCATCGCCCCAGAAAATCAATTGGGCGTCGCCTTCCTTACTTCCAAGCAATGAACGAATCTTTGTCCATGCCTTTTCCCCAACTGCATCTTCGAACATTTCAGAATGAGCCATGTTAGGCTTTTCAATGCAGGCGATCACCTTCAGCCGGTCGGAAAAATCATCTGCAAAAACCTTCCCTGGTTGAGTAAAATGTGATAATATCCCCTGGAATTGAGGGAGATTAACAAGATACACTTTGAGTGAGGAGTTCTTTGGTACGCCGAGGTTTTCAAGTTTAAAATCTTTTGTTTTAACCTCCTTGCTGGAAATTTTCCAGTTTACGGGATCTTTTACGCGGTTAATAAGTATTTCACGAATGGCAAGTAGCGCCCATTGCCGGTATGCTTCATTATGAGTGAGGTCGGGCATCCAACTGTTATGCGCCACGCCCTTGATTTCGACGCGCGTCCCGCCTTTGCAACTTACATTAACATCGGCGCGGGTTGATCCGATTCCGCTTCGTACTTTGCCTGTACTTCTGTTGAGAAAACGGATATAATCGGCGCCCTCTTTTACCTCCGAAGGATTTTTAAAATCAGGATATGTAACCGTTTCAATGAGCGGCATGCCGAGCCGGTCGGTGCGGTAAATTCTTACATGTCCGATATCAGAAACTTCGCGGCACGAATCTTCCTCAAGACTCAACTGAATCAGCCTGACTTTTTTGTTTTTCAACTGAATTTCACCCTCAATGCCGATGATGGCGGTACGTTGAAAACCAGTCGGAATTGAACCATCGAGATATTGTTTACGGGTGATGTGTACTTCCCCTACCACTTTCAGTTTCGACAGCAGTGAAATTTCTATTGCCTGCATAAGAGCCTCCCGGTTCAATGGGAAAGGCGGAGTATCGTCAACATCGTAAGTACACGCGGTTTCATTTTTGATCCTGTAAATGATGTTTTTCCTCGTTTTGAATTCCATCAACGCAGTGCCATCGTATTCGCCGAGCTCGCTAAGAGTGGGACGCATGTGGCGGATCAGCTCCGCGTCAAATTCATCTGCCTTCTGGAAAATTCCGGCGGGACAATGGCAGAAAAGCTTTTCTTTCGTTTTCAACTGCTGATGAACTTCCAGCCCCGACATAAAACCGATTCGGTCATAATCGCTCTGGGTGGCTTTTTTTCTGGGGACGTATCCGATTTTCTGCTGAGTTTCGGCATAGTTTCGCCGGGGATCAAACTGTTGTTTCATTGTGGGAAGAAATAGTTTAATGAGACTTCAAAATTAGAGATTTTACAGACACCGCAAGGTAATTGTTCATTACTTTTAGTAAGTCTTTTAGTAAGTAGCTCTTTACTATCTTTGCAACCCGATTCACTACCAATGAAGCAAACGTCCGGCTACTTTTTTTTCCTACTGATTTTTTTCACCCTTTCCGCCGTCGCTCAGGATCAGGCTAAAACCAGGATTATCTATTCCGGCGATACATGGCAATTCAACAAAGGAATCTATCCCGACGGACCAAGGCTGATCGGCAATGTAGTGATGAACCACGACAGCGCTTTCCTTTACTGTGACAGCGCCTGGGTAAATGAAATCGAAAACAGGATTATCGCCTACGGAAATGTCGTAGTTAAACTCAGCGACACGCTAAACCTCTATTGCGACTCCCTTCGTTACTATGGAAACACGAAAATTGCCCATGCCAACAGCAACGTAAGGCTTATTGATAACCAGACCATCTTAACCACCGACACTCTCGTATTTAACCGCAACACACAAATTGCGCAATATGATTACTGGGGCAAAATTGTTAATGATAAGAACATACTCGTTAGCCACTTTGGCTATTATTTCACCGATAAAAAACAATTCTTTTTCAAGGAAAAGGTATTGCTGATCAACCCTGAATACAACATGTATTCCGACACCCTGATGTACAACACGGTTACCGAAACGGCTTTTTTCTTCGGACCATCACACATCATAAGCAAAGACAAAAAGGATTCGATTTACTGTGAAAACGGGTGGTACGATACCCGCCTCGATTTAGCGCGTTTCCGCGACCGCGCCAGGATTTACCATGAGTTCACCTTTCTCACCGGCGATAGCATGTATTATGAGCGGAAAAATGAATATGGTCAGGTTTTCAGAAATGCGGTTATTATTGACACCGTCCAGAACATTATTTTGATGGGAAACTATGGCGAAATGCAGCAAAAAAAAGGCTTTGCATTTATGACCGACAGCGCCATTACGGTTATTGTTGAAAAGCGGGATTCACTGTTTATGCACGGCGATACGGTTCGGGCTTTGTTTGATTCTGCAAGAAATATCAGGGATGTTTATTGTTATCATAAGGTGAAATTTATCCGCCGCGATATGCAGGGAATGTGTGATTCGCTTCATCTGATGGCAAGCGATTCAACCATGACCATGTACCATGACCCTGTGATCTGGTCGGATTCCAACCAATTATCAGCCGATTCAATTACCCTCCTCATGCGCAACGGGGAAGCCGATTCGTTGAAAATGTACGGCTCGGCGTTTATCATCTCCAAAGATGATACTGCAAATTTCAATCAGATCAAAGGCAGGAATGTGCTTGCCAAATTCCGAAACAATGAACTCTATAAGATCAACGTAATTGGAAATGCCCAAACCATCTATTATGCAAGAGAGGAGGACAAGACTCTGATTGGCATAAATACGGCGGTATCAAGCGATTTGTTGGTCTTTATTGACAAAAACCAGTTGAAAAGCATTACCTTCATTACTAATCCCGACGCACATACATATCCTGAGAAAGACCTTCCGAAGGAAGAACGGAAACTGAAAAATTTTAAATGGCTGGAAGACCGAAGACCAAAGGTGAAGATGGATATTTTCAGGTGGTGAGACGAGGGACGAGGGACGAGGGACGAGGGACGAGGGACGAGGGACGAGGGACGAGGGACGAGGGACGA
>JBAXRP010000355.1:0-3781 GCA_037131145.1 Bacteroidota bacterium | reverse complement strand
ATCTGGTGCTTCCCTATTGCGCGAACGGGAGCGTGATGAAAATGACCGGACAAACTGATGAAGCAACCATCGCAAAACTCCTGGTACAGATAGGCGGCGCCCTTGAGTACCTACATTCGCAGGATCCGCCGGTAATACACCGCGACATTAAGCCCGAAAACATCCTTGCCGACATTTCCGGGAACTATTACCTGAGCGATTTTGGCATCAGCAGCAAACTGCGCCGCACCCTTACCAAAAGTATGGGGCGCAGCCAGGAATCATCCGGAACCACAGCATTTATGGCCCCGGAACTTTTTCAGGCCAAACGGCAGGTACTCCCGGAGTCGGATATATTTGCCTTTGGCACGATGCTGTATGAACTGATTACTGATGAACTGCCTTTTGGCCAAATTGGTGGCGCCATGCTGATGAATGGCGCCGAGGTGCCGGATATTTCCGACCAGTGCTCCGCTGCGTTAGCTAAACTGATTGCCGCCTGCCTGAACATTGACATTGCTAAACGGCCAACTGCGGCAGAACTCAAAGAAGCTGGGGACTTTTACCTTATAAACAAGTATTGGAATACAAATAATGCCGGGAAGCCAAAAAGTGACCGAAAAACTCAGCCTTTTCATGAACCTCTAAAAGATAAACATGAAACCCTTCATGCAATTTTGAACAACCAGGAGATTGAACAGTTTATTTCTGCACAAAAAGGTCAATGGGTTGAAAACGACTGGTTGGCATTTATCAGTCACCTTGAAGGTAAATATGGGAAGGTTGATCAAAGGGAATTAATGAGATATTACGAAGATAAAAAGAGCAATCAGCATGTTGATGTTCCTTTGGTTGGAAATGGTTCGGGTCAGGGAAGCAGATCCAAAGTCCCTCCTGAAATTAATCGTTGGAACTGGGGAGCCTTTTTCCTGAACTGGATTTGGGGAATCGGTAATAAAACGTACCTGACGCTGTTATGCCTGATTCCGTTTTTTTCTTTTATCTGGATATTTGTGATCGGAGCATACGGAAGCAAATGGGCATGGCAAAATAATAAATGGGATAGCATTGAGCAATTTAAAAAGGTTCAGCGAAAATGGGCAAAATGGGGAATCGGGCTTTTTATTGGCTCATTTACGTTGATCATCGTCATTAGTGTTATTTCAGTTCTGTTGACCTCAGAAAGTATCAGCCCGGATGCCAATACGTATGAAGTGACAATGTCTGATTATTCGGTTTCTATACCTGAGTGCTTTTACGAAATACCTGAGTTACATGAATCAGCAACCCTCAAGTACGGGGATTCAACCAAAACAGCTTATATCGTAGTTTTGGAGGAATCTGTAAGCACTGTTGATTCAGCGGGCTATGATTTTAATAGTTATGCTGACAAGATTGAAGAAGACATAAAGACAAATATTTCAAAATTCGAGCGCCAATCAGATTATCAGAGTATCGGAAATTTCACCAATAGCAGAGCTTTTGAAGCAATAGCAGAGGTTAATGGTGTCCAGATATTTTACATCATGGGGGTAATTAAAAGCAGCAGCAATTATTATCGCGTGGTTTCATGGACACTTGAAAGTAAAAAGTCAGAGAATTATGAAGTTTTATGGAATATGATGAAATCATTCCGTGAATTATAAAACATCTTAATTTTGAGTTATGTTTTTTGAATTAACATTTCCAAAAAATGTTGAAATACCAGTGATTTAGCCTTTAAAAATTTATCTAATAATTCTAATATGAGAACAATAACCATCGGAAGGGCGCCTTCCTGCCACATTATCATCAACGACCCGAACGTGAGCCGCATTCATGCGGAAATTTCGGTCGAAAACGGGCAGTATGTTTATCGGGATATGAGTTCAAATGGCACTATGCTAAATGGTCGCAGGATCAATAATGAAAGAGTTTTTGTGATGCCTTATAGTAATATAATCCTCGCTAACAGTGTTCCATTGCCGTGGAATAAAGTATTGCCTATACTGCCATTACCTTCAGGTAATTCGGAAAGGAAGACTGTTCCCTTACAGCGCAGTCCTGAACCTGTTTACCAAAATGTTCAATACAACGTTCCGCAGCCGCCACATGTGGCTGGAAATAATTCAGGTATGGGAAGCGCATCAATAGTTCCTCCTGAAATTAATCGTTGGAACTGGGGAGCCTTTTTCCTTAGTTGGATATGGGGTATAGGAAATAAATCATATCTTACGCTACTATGTTTGATCCCATATTTTAATTTCATCTGGATATTTGTTGCTGGAGCATACGGAAGCAAATGGGCATGGCAAAATAATAAATGGGATAGTATTGAACACTTTCAAAGGGTTCAACAAACATGGGCTAAATGGGGAATAGGACTTTTTGTTGGTTCAATTGCATTGATGGTAGCCCTAATCATTATTTCGGTTGCGCTTTCGGGTTGATATATTACCCGCTTTGGCAAAACTTTTTAAAAATTCCAGGTTCCAGGTTCCAGATTACAGATTACAGGTTTGAGCCCACTCCGAAAAGTCAAAAATATGGGTCGTCCGTGTAAACGCCGTAACAGATGTTTGAGCTTGCGGTAAAATTGCTCCGATTGGTTGTTTGTCCGATGGGGAAAGATTGTTTTTTCTTTTCCGTCCAGGGTCACCTTAATAGGCCTTGCCAAGATTTTATCCCAGTATTTTTCCAATTGCCTGATTACGCCTTGTAATTTTTCCGCTCCCTTGGGTTCCTTTTCTATTTTTGCTTTTAGGGTTTTTATATAGCCCGTCAACTCCTTTTCCATCGAGTTCAATTCATTTTCGCTACTGATTTTGCCCTCGTCGTTTAATCCTTTTTTGGTTTCCGGCAGGGCGATGCGCATGATCCCGCGCAACTGATCGAAGTAAACTGTTTGTGTGTCCAATTATTTGATTGTCCGTTTCAATTCACGGTCTTCAAGAATATTGCACAAGACTTCTTTGACTTTATAAAATCGGGTTGCCTTTTTTGTTTCGGCATAGATTTCTTTGTTTGACAGTGTTTTTTGCACTTTTCGGTACTGTTCCTGCAAAAGGTCTTTGCCAATGTCGCGAAGCAGGTGAAAGTGGCAGATGATATGGATTACGGCTACAAAAACCAGATCCAGCGCGCTGATTATTCCCCGTCCCATATCGTGAACGCTGCATAGTGGGGCGCCAATTAGTTTTTTTATTTTCTCGAAGGATGATTGCAAGCTGGTTGCGTTTTCGCTTTGTATCTTTTGTCTATACAAAACAAAACCGCTAATGCCTTCCAGGCAGGTCAACAAATGCGGCGCATGTCCTTCGCATGTGGAATCGACATGTAAAATATATCCACCCTGATCGTCCATCGTTGCATTGATTTTTTCAGCGCTCGAATAATGCAGCCTTTCCAAATAGTCCAAATAGCCAAATGTCATCCGCCTTACTTGTGTGGCTGAAACCGACAGATGATGCCTGTCCTGGAAAATGTCTTGTATTTCAACGATTTGCCGCTTTTTCTCATAATGCAGCAT
The DNA here is from genome assembly GCA_037131145.1 of Bacteroidota bacterium. GTDB lineage: Bacteria > Bacteroidota > Bacteroidia > Bacteroidales > FEN-979 > CAIVAT01. Next base: position 294 of record JBAXRP010000355.1, on the reverse strand, counting down.
TCCTGCTTCAACCATGCAATCATACGAAAAATTGCTACCGATTTTTAAGATTTGCGGCAATTCACGGGAACGATATTTTGTCAGGCGCCCAAGGCTCATCTTGATGGTTTCCCGTGCGACTATCCTGCCATAAGCCACCGTGTAAACAACTCTCGATTTTACTTTTTCCACGATCAGCCCAGCGCCACATTAAAACAACTTCCTCTACAGTTGAGTTGGTTCCTACCGGAGAGAAAATCATTAATGCAAAAAAGAACATTTACCAGATTTCGGAGCAGCGGGTAACATTGAAAC
>JBAXRP010000354.1:0-3808 GCA_037131145.1 Bacteroidota bacterium | reverse complement strand
ATTTTGATTTTCTTTTTCATCTTTTTCCCTGTTTTTTGAATAATTGCAATTAAACTAAAAACTTTTTATTTGCTAATCGTTCTCATGCATTTTCATCGTGGGTCGGCAAATATATTGTTTTTCGCAGTGTGGCATAATCCAGGAAATTCTTATATGTCTGTTTGGTTTTATTGTAATCAACGTTTGCTCCTGCCATTTCTCCGTTAATAACCTGGTCCTGGTGATAGGATGAGTCTCCTCCAAAAATAATGTCGAAATTGTCAGTTTTGAATAAAACTGAGTTATGTCCCAAAGTGTGACCTGGTGTTGGAATATAGAGCAAATCTTCAGCTTGAGTTATGGGATATGCTTGATTGAAAACCTCAATTCGGTTTTGAACAAAATCCACTTTTTTAGGATTAAACCAAGATGGAAATGTTGTTGTAAAACAGTTATCGGGATGAGTGAATTCATATTTACCAACCAATATTTCTTGTTTTGGGAAAAATTTAAGTCCATCGATATGATCAGCATGTAAGTGCGTCAAAACCACTAATTTTACATCATCAACTTTTGGATTTACTTTATTTAATTGATGGTTCAATTCCTCATTGGGCTGAATTTTCACTTTACAGGCATGCTTAAATTGGTATCTCGCAAAAAAACTGTCCCTACACACAAGGCATGAACTTTCACATCTTTACCTTTAAGTTTCACCGTAGTAGTTACATTTTGATAATTACCATCGGTAATAATCTTTCTATGTTCCATCTTTGTATTTTATTAAAATGTTAATTGATGCAACAAAATACCAACCGTTCTAAAGGTCAAAACGATAAAAAAAGATAAGAAATTGGAATGCTACTTTTTTGCAACCCGATTCCTAATTCGGCTTAATGAAACTGGTGTAATACCTAAAAAAAGAAGCAATTTGATGTTGGGGAATTCTGTTGAGCAAGTCTGGTCTCTCTTTTTGAAGACTTAAATATCGCTCTTCAGGACTGTTTAAAATATAATCGGTAAACAAATCGTGTAACACCACGAAACGCTCTTCGATTGCTTTACGAATAAATTCATTCATTTTAGGAAACTCAGCATACAATTCCTGCAATGCCTGATATGAGAGGATAAGCGATTGACAGTCTTCCAAAGTTTCAATTGAATGTCTGCTTGGTTTTCTGGAAATGAAACTATCGTATGCCCCTGCGAACATTTTTTCTGTAAAGAAGTAGGTTGAAAGGTCTTCTCCGTTTTTCTCACAAAATAGTCGCATACAACCGCTAACAATAAAAAAAACTTCATTTGCAGTTTTGCCTGCCTGCAACAGAGTGGTTTTCTTCTTGAGGTTTTTCTTTTCAAAATGTTTCAATACAATTTCCAACTCGCTGTCGGTAAAGCCGGTAATTTGTTTGAAAGAGTTGATATTATTATCGTTGGTCATAATATTTACAATTACCATTTCAGTTTATTTCTCAATTCCGTTGTCTGTGGGTGTATCAATATTACCTGGATTGTCGGGAGGAAGAAAATACATTAAAAACATGAAGGCAATTATTATTAAAGCGGCTATAGGATACAAAACAGAGAGTATAATGGCGATTGTTGTCATCCCGGTAGCCATAAATAATTTCCTGATTTGCTTTTTCAAAAAATCTTGTTGGATATCCGGGTTGAAAATTCCAAAATGTTTTTTTCCATAGGAAAGGAAAACTATTAAAGCTATCTGAGGCAGGATGAGTGAAATACTATATACCAATACCGCTGCACTTATGTTTTCAGGAGCGGTAGCGTAATCACTCACTATCGCTACAGAAAAGGGCATTAAAGCAATAGTCATTAAGAAAAAAATGTTTATCAGATTAAAGTTATGGTCTGTGCTTTTTACAACATATAAAAAAAGATGATGATGGTTTGACCAGTAAATACCAATTGATAGAAATCCAACAAAATAACCCAGGAATGATGGCCAGATATGTAGCAAGTAATGATATAATCCATTATACTGCTGAAGTTGCTCGTGAGTCGGAATTTTGATCTCAAGGACTAATAGTGTGATGGCGATTGCAAATACTCCATCGCTAAACATTTCTAATCTTTCCTTGCTCATCAAGGGATTTTTTAGTTTTTTCATTGTTCCATATTTAATTTGCCACTAACCTTTTACAGTTGATTATATTTTCATCCTTTAAGTGTAAAGGTGCATTTAACCTATTGCCTGAGGAATTTTATTGTTTGGGTTACGCCTTGTTTCTGTGTGACCAATATTAGATATAAACCATTTGGCCAGGATGAAATTTCTATCTCGGTATTGTTCGCAGGATTTGAGATTTCCTTCATTATTTTCCCTGCTGAATTCATGATACTCAGGTGATGTAAAGGAACACTGGCATTGACACAGACCTTTGACGATGCAGGATTCGGGAAAATTTCACACGGTTCTTTTTTATCATTCTTGTCATTGGTTCCGGTGGTTAACATATACAATTGCTCTAACGTCCTGAATATGCAACCATTTCCGTTGGTTACCAATGCATAATAATTTCCTGTTTGAGATATTTCAGCAACACAGTTATTCGCCGGGAAAGGAAGTTCATTGAAAAACCAACTGCAAGCCTGATAACCGGTTACCATTAAGGAATCTCCTGATTGAATAATCGCAGGAGTGATGCCGGAAAGCCCGGAAAATCCGAGACTATCAATAGTAGTTTGGTAACCGGTGGTTTTAATAATGGAATCTTCTGCATAAGGGATTCCGGGATTAAAGCTGCTTGCCATGGGTGAGCTTTTAAAAACCGTAGCGTAAAACACACTGGCAATAAGCAGGGATCCTTTCAAGGAAGGATGTTCCTCATCGGGGCCCCAAAGTTCTATTGACGGATAGCCTGCAATGATTCTTAAATATGCCGGGCCGACAGGGACAATTATTTGTCCAATCGAGTCTTCAAGATACTTATAATTCTGATAAATACTATCAATTAAACCCACCCCGGTTGGGGAATAGGGCGGGTATCCGTTTTTTGGACCAAACCCTGCAAACCAGGCCATGTGGGCGCAAGGATGGTAATACAACAATGAATCACGGATTTTGATATGTCCTTCAATGACTTTACTGTCGCCAGGGAATACCCCTTGGCTCATCGCAAAGCGGCTTTGCCTGTCCTGCAGGAACAGATAATCCCAATCATCGGATTTAATTAACGAATAAACATCCGGATTATACATGTGGGCAAATGTTCCCTGGATGGTGTCGCCAACGGAAGCCCCTCCGGGAATATGTGATGCAACAACAACATGCTCGCCACCCCCTTCAGCAAGTTGACTAAAGAGTGTCGGCAAATCATTAACACTCATAAAACTGTTGCCAATAAAGAGAACTTTTATGGTGTCCTGCGCCCTTCAACTTATGCCTGCTAATATTGATAAAATGATAAAAGCCTGTTTCACGTTTGAGTTTGATTAATGTGAAATAATTCCTTTGACAATGACATTTGCAGAATTCGGTTTACATTGCGAACAGGCTTCCCCGAATATCCCCCAGCCTCCGGTTTTCTGCCTGCGGACCAAAAACGCTTTCGCCGTAATTAAAAGCCTATTGGGTTCTTACTGGGCCAGATTTCAAATCCAGGATCGAATTGCATATTATCAGGCATTATGTTTTACAAAAGCTTTTACTGTAGCACATTTGCAGCCCTCAGATTCTCCAAACGGACGTATCGTATATTCGCCGACGGAATCAGGAATGATAAATGTTTCAGCATAATGAACAATAAAGGGCTCGAAACTTCTCACAGGACTCTCTACAATGGCTAACCGACCTTCTACCAGTGTT
>JBAXRP010000353.1:0-3831 GCA_037131145.1 Bacteroidota bacterium | reverse complement strand
GCAGGTACAAGGCGTTCAGGTTTTGATTTCATTACATAATCCGTAGCACCGTGGAGCAGAGATTCAATCGCTGAGTCTTCACCCATTTTTCCGGTTACGAATATGAACGGGATATGCGGGTATTGTTTTTTTACTGCCAGCAGGGCATCCAATCCCGAATAGTCCGGAAGTTCATAATCCGACAAAATAACATCGATCTTCTTTGCTTCACGCGCTTTAATGAAAGTGGCTTCATCATCAACAAAATAATAATCAAAAGAGTTGAACCATTTACTGATTAAGGATTTTATCAGAATAGAATCTGCTGCCTGATCTTCAAGATGTAGTATAGAAATTTTATTTTCCATTGGATAAAGTCGAAGGTGTCATGTATATGATAAAACTTTGTGCATACGAATAATTTTCACATCAAATCATTGGCCTCCCCATCTGGTAGGTTGAAGAAAAAGGTCGCTCCTTTTTCCGGTTCACTTTCAGCGTGACATTTACCTCCGTGGCGACTTATGATGCGGTTGACGTTTGCCAATCCGATCCCAACACCTTCAAAATCCCTTGATTTATGCAGCCGTTGAAAGACGCCAAATAGTTTTTCAACGTATCTCATATTGAAACCGGCCCCATTGTCTTTTATATAAAAGGTTGTTCCATCATCTGCCTGCATACTGCCAATTTCAATCATCGCTTCAGGTTTTTTGCCGGTATACTTAATTGCATTGGATACCAGGTTGGTCCACACCTGCCGGATTAGCCCTTCATCACCTTGAACATCAGGAAGCTGACCTACATTGAAGGTGACTTTTCTGTTCTGTAACTCTGGTTCAAAAAAACGGATGACTTGTTGGACCATCCCGTATGAATGAATCGTGGTTTTATGCAATATAGCCGTGTTTAGTCTTGAAAATGAAAGTATTGCTTCAATCAATTGGGCCATTTCGGTTGCCGAACCCGAGATATTTTCAAGATAGCCAAGTTCTTCTTTGGTGAGTTCTGTCGATTTATTTTCGAGAAAAAGATCGATAAACCCGATAATATGCCTTAAAGGCGCTTTCAAATCATGTGAAACTGAATACGAAAATGTCTCCAGCTCCCGGATGGCCGCTTCAAGTTCGGCTGTGCGTTGTTTGACACGGTGATCCAATTCTTCATTTAACTCGATGATCTCTTTTTCGGACTTTCTGCGTTCGGTGATGTCGTTTGTGACGCCGATGAGCGCAAGGGGTTTACCGTTTTCATCATGAATAACAGAGGAGGAGACGAATACAGGAAATTCACTTCCATCCTTTCTGAGATTAAGAAGTTCGCCCTGCCATCCACCTTGCAGTGTTGCCGGAAGAATTTCTTGTACATGAGCAGGAGAATTGCTTGGTGAACGAACCATGCTGATGGAGTTTCCTAACAGTTCAGATTCTTTATATTGATATGTTTTTAAAAACGCGCTGTTTACAAATATAATCTTATCGGACATATCGGTAATACTGACACATTCGCTGATGCTGCGTATCGCATGCGCAAGCATGGAGATTTTTTCCTCGGCATGTTTACGGTCGGTAATATTGCGAACAATCAATTGCACTGCCGGTTTATTTCCAAGGTTGATTGGCACTGCTTTAACTTCTACATCCACATCCGAACCATCGAGCCTCACAAATTTTTCTTCAGTGAGGGGTAAAATGGTTGATTCGCTTGCCACTTTTTTCATTCGTTCGATAACAACTGGCAAGAAATCGGCATGAACAAATTGCAAAACAGATTTTCCAATCAACTCTTCGGCGGTTGTTGCCGCCACCAGGTGAATGCACTCCTTGTTAACCATTACAATTTTACCTTCCACGTAAATTGCAATGGCATCAGGAAAATTTTCGACCAATTCACGATATTTGATTTCACTTTCCTGCAGCGCCACTCCGGTCTTTTCCCGTTCAGTGATTTGCATCTTCAGTTGCAAATTATTGTAGGCTTTTTCAGAAATTTCATTGGCAAATGCATAGAGCATGGCAGACACCTTGTTGAACTTGTCAATAGACATAACAGGAACCTCTTTCAATGCCTTCATAAAATCTTCCCTGTTTACTCCGATTTCATCTGCATATTGCAACATCCGCTGTTCATCCAATTCTTCATTTCGAACCTGCCCGATCAGCCAGTTGGCAATATGTCGGCCCCCAACGGTTATGGCAGCGCCGGCATCCCATAAACCACCGCTCAGGCACACCTGGACAATTGGACCCGAAGCGCTATAACCGCCAATTATTGCATCGGATTTAAAACAATTTATACGTCCCGGTTCGGTTTTACGGATGATGTTGTTACACAAGCGGCAAAAGTTACTGGGTTTTGTAATCGGTGTGCCATCGGGATGGGTAATTATCGAAGCAATGCCTATTGCATCTGAAAACAAATCCTGCAGGTGTTGGATCTCATCAAGGTTAAAAATATCGCGAAACTCGATGGCATCTATTGAATCAGGATTAGATCTATTAATGTCTCGTTTGGTTTCCATTTATTTACCATTTCAAATTAGATTGTGAATCTCTGACAGGCTGAAGTTGAGGTTAAGGTATCTTTTGTTGAAAAAAATCATGAGAATCCTTCACCTGAATAGCAAAGTTAAAAGTAAACAATTTCAAGTTTGCACGACAAAAAATATTATCTAAATTTCACCCGCACTTGCCAAATGCAAAGTACAGACGTCAAAAGTACCTTTGAAATGGTAATTCGTAAGCGGAATGGAAGCTGTCAGATCATTTTTTTGCCACAAGTGGAAGCATATAGTTGATCCCGAAATTAATACCACCATAAATGTTATGAGATGGGTTATAATTTTCGTTATCATTACTTATTTGCCAATCGGGTGCATTGATATCAATAAACCCGTAAGCCATCGTTAATCCGACATTCAGGAACAGGTTTGATGCAACGGTGATATCTACCCCTAAATCCATCCGTCCCAGGATATCCAAAGAATGATACCGGTCTGTAATTGTCTCCTGACCGATTACGGTTGGTTTGCTCCAAGTCCCCGGAACCGGGTCATCAAAAAATTCATCTTGTTTTAAATACTTCTGCCTGGCAGACAGCAAAATATCAAATTGTGGCCCGGCCATCACATAGAATTTCGCTACTTCACCCATGGTTCTGTATTTAAACATCAATGGGATCTGCAGGTAATTCAGTTTGATATTCCTGGTATACATTGTATCCATATGGGTGTCTTGATATCTCTGCCCAAGTTTCGCAAATCCAATTTCTAATTTCAATCCTAAATTGTTATTAAAATCGAAACCCATGTTCGCGTTAACTGACCCTCCGACAGCAACCTTGTAAGCCAATTTGAAATCCAGTGTGTAATTATTCTGGTTGGTGATAACCGAAATCAGTCCTGCACCTGCAAGACCAAAGTACACTTGCTTTTGCGACATCAGAGGAGTTGTAAAGACAAGCAAAGCGATGGATAAGGTGGTTAACTTTTTTTTCATGAGGTATGGAGTTTATTGAATTTGTTGCAAACATAGAAAAAAAACACTGTTGTCTGGTTAAATTCTATTCGTAGCCTTGATCCTTTTTTATTTGTACAAATGTTTTCTGACTATTTTATCCGGTAATAGGGTTTCAAAAGTCTGAAGCAAATATAGGATGCAGGCAAAGGGAAAAACAGAGTAACAGGGTGTCTCCACCCCTTCCGCTCCCAATGATTACAGTTTATTCAGCGTTTCCGCCCATGGGTTCTCCCTGTTTTCTCCCAGCTTTCTCCCAGCTTTCTCCCAACGTTCTCCCTCCTCTTGCCCTGCGCTCTCCCATTGAGCATTCTCTTAGCACGCATTTACCATTCAG
>JBAXRP010000352.1:0-3876 GCA_037131145.1 Bacteroidota bacterium | reverse complement strand
TCGTCCCTCGTCCCTCGTCCCTCGTCCCTCGTCCCTCGTCCTTATAAACCGATCAACAACGCTCAAAAATATAATAACATCAAGCGGCTTGGTCAAATAGTCAACGGCGCCGGCTTTCTTCAGCCGGTCAATCTGTTGAGGCATAGCGTCGGCGCTGAGTACAACCACCGGAATGTCCTTTGTTTTTTCTTCGGCATGAAGAAGTTTGAGCGCTTCATTACCTGAAATGTCGGGCAAATCGAGATCGAGTAAAATTAGATCCGGCTCGAAATCGGAGGCATAAGTAACAACATGTTTCCCATTCCTCGATATAATAAGGCGGATTGCAGGGCGATAGCTTGCAATAATTTCTTCAACCAATTCAGCATTTGAAATATTATCTTCGATGTATAAAATAGTTCCGGTTTGTTGGGTTACAATTGTATCAGAATTTAACGAACCGTCGTGTTGATAGGCAATTTTTTTCCTTGCAATTATTAACTCTTCAGCCCGTTTTGCTTTCTCTTCATTTTGAAATTCAAGTTCTTTTTTTGCAATTATTAGTTCTGCCGCCCGTTTTGCTTTCTCTTCATTTTGAAATTCAAGCTCTTTATTTGCAATTATTAGTTCTGCCGCCCGTTTTGCTTTCTCTTCATTTTGAAAGGCAATCTCCCTGTTTGCATTCATTAACTCCGATAAAAGTTTTTCTTTCTCTTCGTTTTGTTCTTTGGTGGTTGTTTGAATTTCGATCAGAGGCAGCTCAATCCAAAAAGTACTGCCTTCTCCGCGGACGCTTTCAACGCCAACTGCGCCACCCATGGCGGTCATCAGTTTTTTAACTACCATTAGTCCAAGCCCGGCGCCTTCGGTTTCGGTTTTATCCGCATCAATGCGTTCGAAAGGTTGAAAGAGTTTATTAATATTTTCGGGCTTGATTCCTAAACCGGTATCGCTTATTGAAATTCTGACCGAAGAGATTCCCGTCTCGTCAGTTTGTTGCAATTTGGTTTTTATACTTATAGAACCGCCTTCACGGTTGTATTTTACGGCGTTGTTAATCAGATTAATGAGAATCTGCTGTAAACGCTGCCTGTCGGCTCTGACAAAAAGCATGTTATCGGGCGAAATAACCAATTCGGTTTTCAAATGCCGTTTTGCCGCCTCCGGAGAAACAACATCGAGCATTTGTATAATAATACCTTTCAGTTGAACCGGTTCGAGGGAGATTGAAATCCTGCCCGCTTCGATGCGCGAAATATCGAGTATTTCATTTATTAAACTGAGCAGATGATTTCCACTTTGTAAAATAAAATTCACACCCTTTCGGTGAGATGGAGAGAGTTCGCTCATTTCCATCAATTGGGCAAAACCAAGAATTGAATTCATTGGCGTTCGCAGTTCGTGGCTCATGCGCGAAAGGAATTCGCTTTTGGCAACATTTGCTTTGTCTGCGTCGCTCTTTGCTTTCTTAAGGTCTTCTTCATTTCGTTTTAGCTCGGTGATGTCAATCATCATTGTTAATAAACACAATTCTTTGCCAACATGAATGAGATCGGCAGAAAACAACCCGGTTATCACAGCGCCTGATTTTGCTTTTGCCACCAGTTCAACTTCCCTTATTTGAATATGTTGCCTGATGTTTTCAATAATTGTGTTTCGTAATTCCGAAACTTCAAAAAGGTGAAGTTCACCTGAAGTTTTTCCAATCAACTCTTCGCGCGAATAACCCAATGTTTTAATAAATGATTCGTTAACATCGATAAACCTGCCACTTTCAAAACCCGATATTGCCATTAAAGCGGCGTTTGAATGAAAAGCTTTTGAAAACTTTTCTTCCGACAACTGGATTTTCGACATATCCTTGCTTACTCCGAAAATAGCGGGTTTCCCATTCCAGAACCCTTGATTAACTCTTGTCTCAACGGGAATATAATCCCCGTTTTTTCCCAGAAGCGGCGCCGGACAAAACTCGGCGGTTCCTGCCAGCATTTCGCCCACAATACGCCCGGCTTCTTCGCGGCGTTCGGGCGGATGCACCAGAAGAACCGAATTTCCCATAAGTTCATCGGTTGAATACCCAAGGCGTTTTATAACTGTACTATTGGTATAAATCATGTTTCCCTGTTCATCAAGCACAAAAAGGAAGTCATCAATGGCGTTGAAAAAGGTTTCATAATTCCGACGGGTTTGTTCTATTAGATCTCCCGCCTGCTTGCGTTCGTTAATATTCTGGGTTGTGCCCGACATCACAAGCGGCTTGCCATTTTTATCCCAATGATGAACTTTTCCCCTGTCGAAAACCCAAACCCATGAGCCATCCAAATGCTTCATCCTTGATTCCAACGCATAAAAATCAGACTCTCCCTTAAAGTGTTTTTCCAGTAATTCGTCGGAAATTTTTAAATCGTCGGGATGGGCAAATTTCATCCAAGTTTCGATGCTTACCGGCGAGATTTCGGCGAGCGAATAGCCAATTATTTCTGCCCACCGTTCATTAAAGATGGTTTCTCCGGTCTGGACATTCCATTCCCACGTTCCCAGATTGGCGACTTTTATAATATCGGCAAGCTGTTGCTTTTCAATGGCAACTTCTTCTTCGGCAAGAGTGCGGGTTTCGATTTCTTTTAGAAGATTGAGATTGGTTTCAGTCAGTTGGGCAGTTCTTTCTTCAACTAAAAGTTCAAGGTTTGTATTGAGATCGCGGAGATTCTGTTCAGCATGCTTACGGTCGGCGATGTCGCGTTCAACATACAGAAAACCTGAAGGATTGCCCTTTGAATCAAGTAAAACGCTTGAATTAATTTCAACAAAAAACCGGCTTTTATCTTTTTTTACGGCAAGGTATTCTGTTACCTGATGATTCGCCTCTCCTGCAACCAGTTTCTGAATATTGTCAATCAACTTCTGGTGATATGACTGATCAATAAAATCAAAAAAAGAATTTCCAATATATTGATCTTTTTCGTCAACGGAATAGCCATACATCAGGGCTAATTTATCCGATAAAAATTGCAGTTTTCCATCCAGTGAAGCCATTCCTATTCCATCAGGCGAGGCTGATATCATGGCTTTCCATTGATTTATTGCCAGGCGGAGTTCTTCATTTTGCAATTCCAACTCAATCTGGCGAACCTCAAGTTCGTGAAGGAGGTTAAGCGTTTCTACTTCGGAGGGTTTGAAAGGTTTATCGGTTGATGGACTGATGGGTTTCTTTTTCAGGAACTCTTCAGCCTTTTGACGAAGTGAGTAAGCGGAAGTTTTATTATCAGTTTTCATCACGAGTATTTATTATAAACTGTTTATCTGCTAAACCTGAAAAATACTATTGTATCGCAAGGCTTCAAACAAAGATAAACAGTTTTCTACTTTTGGAGGAAATAAATTTGAGTCCACTCCGAAAAGTCATTTTTTTGCCACATTGCTACAATCATCACTCTTTTGCTCCTGCAATTAGACCCCATCCCCCCGACCCCCTTCCTCAAAGAAGGGAAGGGGGTCGGGGGGATGGGGTCCAATGAAGGATGATATTACAAATAGCATTTTATTTGTTTTTTTGACTTTTCGGAGTGGGCTCAATGATGAAAATGTGAATGTATTTGTTCTGGATGAAAATGGAAAGTTTCAGCTCAGTGGCATGTACGCAGGCGATGACCAGATTCCGGTAAATATTTTTAACGGCGATCTGAAAATTGATCTTCTCGATGCGTTCTCATTTTAACCCATTATCGCATCGCTTTCTTATTCTTTTGCGAATACAAAAAAAGCATGGCGCTTTCAGGTGAACAATTGTAGAGCCGCCTTGGATGGCGGCTCTATCGCTTATGGCATGACAATAATCCGCTGAATGCCGAATGCGTTGCCAGCTTGCAGTTGAACAATGTAACATCCAGGTTTCAA
>JBAXRP010000351.1:0-3909 GCA_037131145.1 Bacteroidota bacterium | reverse complement strand
TGGTAAGCTGGTAAGCTGGTAAGCTGGTAAGCTGGTAAGCTGGTAAGCTGGTAAGCTGGTAAGTTGGTAAGTCAGATATTTTTCTGTCTTTCCTTATATATTTACGTTTTTGCGTTTTATCGGTATTTATAATTGAAATTTTCAGACATTACAATCCTGACAATAAAACCTAAATCAATCAAATCATGAGAAACTTTCTATTAACGCTTATGGCGCTGGGCATGTTATTTTTCTGTGGATGTAAACCGGAGAAGAAGAGCGATAACCCGTTTTTCGCCGAATTTCAAACTCCGTTCGGGGTTCCACCATTTGATAAAATTGACACTACTCAATATATGCCGGCATTTCTGGAAGGTATCAAACAGCACGCCGCTGAAATTGCAGCTATCATCTCAAATTCAGCCGCGCCTGATTTTGAGAATACCATTCTTGCCTTCGATAAATCAGGGAAACTCCTGACAAGGGTGAGCAAGGTTTTTTATAACCTCAACGAAGCTGAAACCAATAAATCAATGAGGGCAATTGCGAGAGAACTCAGTCCAATCGTATCGAAGCATAATGATGATGTTTCCCTGAATGAGAAGTTGTTTGCGAAAATTAAAACGGTGTATGAAAATCGCAGTTCATTGAACCTCGACAGCGCTCAATTGCGCGTTGTTGAGAAATATTTCCGCGATTTTGAGCGACAGGGAGCCAATCTTTCGACGGAGAAAAAAGACCAGTTACGCAAGTTGAACGAGAAACTATCCCTGCTTTCACTCTCTTTTGGAGAGAATCTTCTCGCGGAAACCAATGAGAATTTCAAACTGATTATCGAAGATAAAAAAGACCTTGACGGACTTCCACAGGGGGTGATTGATGGCGCCGCTGAAACCGCAAAGGAAAAGAAACTCGAAGGCAAATGGGTTTTTACCCTCGCCAAACCGAGTATGATTCCGTTCCTCCAATATGCGCGGAACCGCGACTTGCGTGAAAAAATTTACCGGGGTTATATGATGCGCGGTAATAATGGCGGTAAAAATGACAATAAGGAGATTGTTGCAAAAATTGTAAAGCTACGGGTGGAAAAGGCGAAGTTGCTTGGATTTGACAGTTATGCCTCCTATATTGTTGCTGAGAACATGGCAAAAACTCCCGTTCAGGTCAATGATTTCCTGATGAAACTCTGGACTCCGGCATTGCCGGTTGCCAAGAAGGAGGCTGCCGCAATGCAGCAGATTATTGACCGGGATGGAGGAAAATTTAAACTTCAGTCATGGGACTGGTGGTATTATGCCGAAATCATCAGGATGGAAAAGTATAACCTCGACGAAAATGAATTGAAACCCTATTTTAGTCTCGACTACGTTCGCGACGGCATGTTTATGGTTGCTACGAAACTCTATGGCATTACCTTCAATAAACTTAATGATTTGCCGGTTTTTCAGAAGGATGTGGAAACATATCAGGTTAAGGAAGCCGATGGCAGTCACCTTGGAATTTTGTATCTCGATTATTATCCCCGCGATGGAAAGCGAGGCGGCGCCTGGTGTACCGAGTTCCGGACATCGGGATGGGAAGACGGTAAAAAAGTGGACCCCGTAATTTCGGTTACGTGCAACTTTACAAAACCAACTTCTGATGCCCCTTCGTTATTGAGCTGGGATGAAACTTCAACCCTTTTTCATGAATTTGGACATGCCTTGCACAGTCTTTTTACACAAGGAAAATATACCCGCACCGCCGGCGTTGTGCCTCAGGATTATGTTGAACTTCCTTCTCAAATAATGGAAAACTGGGCAGGCGAACCCGAAGTATTGAAGGCTTATGCAAAAAATTATAAAACCGGCGAGCCGATTCCGGATAAACTGGTTGAAAAGATAAAAAACAGCGCGTTGTTTAACCAGGGTTTCGAAACCGTTGAATACCTTGCGGCATCTATGCTCGATATGGATTTCCATGAGTTGACCGAACCTGAAGATATTAACGTGGAGAAGTTTGAAACCGACAACATGAATCGGATAGGATTGATTCCTGAAATTCTTCCACGATACAGAAGTACCTATTTTGCCCATATTTTCAGCGGCGGGTACGCGGCAGGCTATTATGTTTACATCTGGGCAGCCGTGCTTGACGCAGATGCGTATAATGCTTTTAAAATCTCCGGCGATATCTACAACAAACCGCTTGCGGCAAAATTCAGAAAATATTGCCTTGCCGAATGTGGAGATGATGAAGGTATGACTCAATACAGGAAATTCAGGGGACAGGAGCCGGATATTGAACCATTGCTGCAACGTCGGGGACTAAAGTAAACGACTTATCAATTATCTCACCAGAGTAAGGCTACCCGCTATTTTCCTTGTTTCTCCGGGAGTATCTGCATCCCTGTATGTGGCAATGAATGTATAAACATCCGGATCTGCAATGGTTCCATTTATCGTTCCATCCCATCCCCTGCCTGGATCGGTGGTTTCAAATACTTTGTGACCCCATCGGTCGAAAACAATCATGTAAAAATCATTAATGTCGGTTCCTTTTGGCTGAAAGTAGTCATTCAGTCCGTCGCCATTTGGCGTAAATGCCGATGGAAAAAAGATAAGCGCAGGGCATATTTTTACGATTGCCGTATCCGAACCGTGACAGGCGTTGATGTAAGCAGTTACCCAATACTTTCCAGGCTCATGCACGGTGAAAACCGAATCTTGCGAACCATCCCGCCAAAGCCAGGTAGCTGCGCCGGAGGCGTGAGCTGTCAGTTTATATGTGTTGCCAATGTAAATGCAGGTATCCTTTTCTATGTTGACCACGATCTCCGGCTTCACTGTCAGGTTAGTAGTGAGTATGCTGTCGCAATGGTATTTAGTGAAAAGAGTGTCATAAAAAGTTCCCGGTTTTGTTTGCCATTTCCCGCCGGCAAAATATTTTTCGCCAAAGCAAACTGCGGTATCAATTGTGAACAACCCCTTTTGGGAAATGTTAATCCTGATGGTATCTTCAGAATGGCATCCGGTTGTTTTTGACGCAAACACTGAATATTTTCCCGCTGTATCCACGGTAATCGTCTTTGTAATTTCACCTGTATTCCAGAGGTAATTGGTAAATCCCGTTCCTGCGTCAATCTTCAGCGAAGTTCCCTCGCAGATGGTCGTATCGTTCCCCAGATGTACGGGAGGCGTGGCGTCAACATAAATTTCACGGCAAACCGTCTGCTCTGTTGGCAATCCCATATCAACGGTTAGTTTTACTGTGTATTTCCCCGGATCATGAAACCTGATTGGCGAAGGGTTGGGCGACGTTGAAGGTGGAAATGGAGAATTGGAGCAGGGAGGGAAATACAGAGTAGTCATAGTACTCTCATTAAGAACAACCGTGTAAATTGTGTCGCCAACGTTCAGGGATTCCGACAAGGTTGATGGAAGGTAAAGGTTGGCGACTGAACCGAGAGGTGTAATGGATTTGCTGCCGGTAATGCCGCCTTTAAAGTTGATTTGCAGGATCAGATTGTCAACGAGATTGTGATTGGTGATAAACCCGTAGGGATTGTTGCACTCCATGAATAGCGAAATACCGCGGTCATCGGTCATCCAGCCCATGTTGCCGTAATTTACGCCGGAAGGAATATTAAGCAGTGAATTGCCAAAATCGAGCTGTGATAATGAAGTTGTATTCGCAACAAACAAATACCAACCCGAGTTATCTCTTATCAGCGCCGGTTGCATCGGATCGGTGAGACCGCCCACGTTTCCAAGGTCGGAAACCACAGGATTTGACGCCAGAGAAACTCCCCATGAAAAGCGGGTGATCGTTTTTCTGGGGTAGGTAGTGCAGAAACCTACCCAGTTGCCGCAATCATTTTCAATTACCAGTCCCCTCGCTTTATCAATAAATGGAGAAGCAGCTACAATTTGCGCCGAAGGAAAGCCAACT
>JBAXRP010000350.1:0-3925 GCA_037131145.1 Bacteroidota bacterium | reverse complement strand
ATGTAATGGCAGCAGTTATTGTTATCTCAGCGGCAAACTTTGCTTCGGCTATTCTGATGGAAGCAGGATTAAGTTTCCTCGGGCTTGGCGTTCAGCCTCCAACTCCATCATGGGGTTCAATGATAAAAGAAAACTATGGGTATATTGTTCTCGACTACGCATATCTTGCCGTTCTTCCCGGAATCGCTATTATGCTAATGGTACTTGCTTTTATGCTGGTTGGAAACGCTCTCCGCGACGCTCTCGATGTGAGGATGTCTGAGGCATGAAGAATCAATTAATACTTTACGTGTTTTTGTTTTTCCGATCCACAATGAACGGGACCTTTTAACCGGCAGTTTCCCTTGTTGAAAAATAGCTTTACGGAAAAGTAAAAATCAAGTCCGGTGAAATTGCTGAAATGGAAAAAACTACCCAGTTTTTCGGTGCCCACTGTTATACTATAGACCCGGAGCGCCAAGCCAACCCTGGGTTGTGTCCAGTCGTACAAGGATACCGGTAGATTGACTTCAAATAAATTGGTTTCAAACCGGGGCGTAACCGACAGTTCAGCGGGTCGTACAATGGCGCCTTTTGAAACGGGAAATCCATAGATCAGACTGGAGTTGATATACCAGCTTTTTGCAACGTGATAATCAAACTGAACGCTCAAAGCCGAGGGTAGCCACATCGTAAATTTATCGGCAGCATAAGCAGATACCGTATCGCCGTAAAATTTATAGCTAAGTGTGTCAAGAAATTGATTAAGATTTTTAAAACTAAGATGGTTGACTTCTTCCCAGTTTGAATTCCGGTTTGCGATCTGCATCTTTACGGCATTGTTGTTAAAACGGATTCCGCCTATATCAATCAATGCCACTCCAATGCGGTAAAGATAATCCTCATAAGGTTGTGCGCATAAGGAGTTAAAATACTGATCCTGGTGATAATAAAGTAACCGCTGATATGTGATCCCAACGTCAAAACCAAATCCTCCGCCTTTGAAAAGTTTGTCCGTATTCAATCCGTTCGTTTGATAATTCAGCGGAAGCGCAAAAGCCATTTCAGCATCCATGTTTTTAATGTTGATGGTTGAATCGTCAGGAACAGTATAGTCGAGATCCTTTATATGAAGGTAGAAGCCGCCAAATCCCATCAAACGTTTGATTGTAATACCTGCTGAAAGAAGGTTAAAACCGCGGGCATAGAAAGTATTTGCATAGCTCAGACCAATTTCTGCCCAAACTATTCCTGCGCCGCGCACCGGAATCTGATCATGATAATTAATATTATGCTGCGGAGAATATTTCAATCCTAACCATGCAAAATTTGCCAGCTCGTAAGGAACATTTCGCAAACTTACCATCGATCTGATGCTCGTTGTAAGCGCAAATGCATGACGCCCCCAAAGCAGCATTGCTCCCGGACCATTAATGCGCGATTGAACAAAAGCAGTTTTCAACTGCGTATTGTCTGTATGATAAAAAAGTCGCTCTTCAACGCTATACTCTTCGGTATGAGTTGGCCATTGATAGCCTGCTTTGAAAAAATTTGAGAGCCGGTATTCAGAACTACTGATATTCAGGTAATTATTTTGCACAAACAAATCCATTCCAACAAGCTGAATATCGAGATATACTTTTGAATTATGTAGTGCGGCAGGGTTTAACTGCAATGAATTCACCCCCGCATAATTCCCGAGGGTTGTGCCATACATTGATTGCCCAACTGATATGACCGGCGAAAAAATCACTAATGTAAATGCGAAAAAAACGCTTGTTCTCATCAATTTACTTCAGTTAACCATTTACATTTCATTTAAGATGAAGGTGCGCGAAAACATCGGAAATACTAATATAATCTGAATTTTATTAACGTAAAATGGCAGCAGGATATTACAATTTGCTAATTTTGCAGAAAACTTCACTTATGGCAACAATAGCATTAAAAGGAAATCCTATCCACACAATCGGCGTTTTACCTGAAATTGGCTCAATCGTCCCTGACTTTCTATTAACCAAGACCGATCTTTCAGACGTTTCGTTGTCTGCATTTGTCGGAAAAAAGATTGTTTTCAACATCTTTCCGAGCCTTGATACAGCGGTATGCGCAATGTCGGTCAGAAAATTCAACGCTGAGTCGGAAAAATTTCCAAACACAGTTGTTCTTTGCATTTCAAAAGACCTTCCTTTTGCCCATGCTCGTTTTTGTGCCGCAGAGGGTCTTAGTAATGTGATTTCGCTTTCTGAAATGAGAAACGACAGTTTTGGAAAGAATTTTGGCGTTGTGATTACCGACGGTCCGCTGGCAGGGTTGTTTTCCCGCGCGGTTATTGTCGCCGATGCAAACGGGAAGGTAGTTTTCCAAGAGCAAGTGTCTGATATTGTTCAGGAACCCGATTATGATGCAGCTTTGGCGTCATTGAAATAATCAATCGAAAAAAAGTGTAATTTTGCAATCCCTTTTCGGGGATAGATCCTGTATGCGGATGTGGCGTAATTGGTAGCCGCGCAAGACTTAGGATCTTGTGCCTTCGGGCGTGGGGGTTCGAGTCCCTTCATCCGCACTTTGTTATAATATCAATTATCACAATTTTTTATTCATGAACATTACCAGAGAAAGTACCGGAGACCTTTCAGCGCTCATAAAGATTGAGCTTGTTCCTTCAGATTACAGCGAAGCTGTTGACAAACAGTTAACCGATTATAAAAAGAAAGCAAAGCTGCCTGGTTTCAGACCCGGATATGTACCCACAGGGTTGATCAGAAAAATGTACGGAAAAGCCGTCATAGCTGATGAGGTGAACCGACTGATTTCAACCAGCCTGAACAATTATATCCAGGAAGAAAATCTTAATATACTCGGCAATCCGTTACCCAATGCAGAAATGAATGCTGTTGTTGATTTTGAATACAATAACACTTTCGAGTTTTATTTTGATATCGGTTTTGCACCCGAATTCACGATTCCACTGGATCAGGAAGAAAACATTGAAAATTACTCTGTTGTCGTGAGCGATGAAATGGTTAAAACTTACGTTGATGACCTTCGGAAAAAATTCAAAAAATCCGTTGAAAAAACAATTCCAGAGCAAACCACAGATCATGGCGATGATGTAGTTCCCTCAGAACCTGCTGAATCAGGAACCGATTATGAACCTTCAGTAAAATTATCAGAAGAACCATCAGAAGAACTTTCAGAAGAACAGTTAAAAAAACTAAAAGAACCAGATTTTGAACTTCCGGAAATGAATCCCGAATTCTTTAATGCAGTTTACCCGGGACTTGATATTCAAACGGAAGAAGACTTTTTTGAACAGGTCAGAAAACAGGTAGCTATTTCCCTTACTGCCGAAACCGATAAAATTCTGTTTAGGAAAATCACAAAAACTCTGGTTAATGAAACCCGGATGAATCTGCCTGACGAATTTATGAAACGCTGGCTTTCAAATAGTAAGGAGGGTAAATATACACGAGAGGAAATCGAAAAAAATTATCCGATGTTTGCTGATTCAATGAAATGGCAACTCATTGAAAATAAAATTATTCAAGAAAATAATATCAGAGTAACCGAGGAGGAGATCAGAGACTATCTCAGGTTTAATTTGCTTCGCCAGGTCAACGCTTCGGAATTGAATCCGGCGATGCAGCAACAGTATGAATCTATTCTTGATACTTTTTTGCAAAACAAAAAGCAGGTTGAGAGAATCACCGATCAACTGTTCAATGAAAAACTTATGAATTTCTTCAAAGCAAATTTAAAGGTTAGCTACAAAGAGATATCATATAAGGAATTTATAGGGATAGCCTCCGAAATGGAGCAGCAGAATCCTTTACTATACGATGACCACGACCACAACCACGACCACAACCACGATCACGACCATGATCACGACCATGATCACGACCATGATCACGACCATGATCACGACCATGATCACGACCAT
>JBAXRP010000349.1:0-3946 GCA_037131145.1 Bacteroidota bacterium | reverse complement strand
TTCTGTTGGTTGGGGGTTCGAGTCCCTTCGGAGTCACAAATACATAATGATTATCAATGCGTTAAAAATGTTTTGAACTGTTTTTGAACTTTGAAATAATCGTTAAAACAGAAAGGTGGCATGAAAATGCTGCCTTTTTTTTTAAGTCATTGAATCCGATCCTGACTGAAATTTTTTCCGGAGTGTGGCTGATCGAGGGTGAACGGTCGGCTGCCTATGCTTCCATGATCCTTTCCCTGCTTAAAGGGGAACGTATCTCACAGGAGGATTCTTCCCTGGCCCGCCAGCGCAACCACCCCTTTGTGATCAGCAGTTCCGGCAGACAAACGCAGATTCAGACATTATCCGATGAAAGTTTTGCCGGCAGTTCCACCGCCGTCATCCCGATCCGGTCGGAAATCCTCAAATATGATCAGCCCTGCGGTCCCAGGGGATCGCAGTCTATCCTTCAGGATATCAAAATGGCTGACAAGCATCCGGATATCGGCAGTATCCTGTTGATCGTTGACAGCCCCGGCGGGCAGGTCACCGGTACCGACCTGCTGGCTGATGCCATCCGTGATGCGGAAAAACCGGTGGTGGCCTACATCGAAGGGATGGCAGCCAGCGCCGCTTACTGGATCATCTCCGGCGCCGATAAAATCATCGCCAGCTCGGACCTTGACCGCATCGGTTCCATCGGAACGATGCTGATGGCGCAGGACCTTCAACCGGCGCTCGAAAAACTTGGGGTGAAGTTCCATGAAGTCTATGCCAGCCTCTCCACCGACAAGAACAATGATTTTAACCAGGTGCTCAGCGGAAATTACGATGCTTACCGTAGCAATGTGCTGGATGTGATCAACAGCAAGTTCCTCTCTACCGTCCGGGCAAACCGGTCAAAGTTGGGTGAAGTCACCCTTTCCGGGAAAGTATATTTCGCCCGTGAAGCAATTGCTCTTGGCCTGATCGATGAGATCGGATCCCGCCACACTCGACTCCCAGGAGCTGACCGATGAACGTGTATAGCAGATCAATGATCATCTGGCCAACGTCACCTCCCGCAATGAGGAAATTGAGGCTCTGCTCGAAGCTGAAAAATCAGCTCATACCAAAACACTTTCAGACCTGGAGACCCTGAGAAATGAGGATGCCGCCTTAGAGACCGTTGCCCGCAAGGCTGCGGATAAAATCTCCGGCGGGGAGCAGGATGTAGTCTTTTCTCATGACCATATCGCAGATTCCTTCCTGTCGTAATCATTGCAAACGATTAAAACCAGATAAACAATGGCTGAAACCATTTCGTTGCAAGACTTTAAAACTGCGTTTGGAACCTACATCGGCACAAGATCGACCTTTCGTTTTATCCCGATGAAATCGTGGAAACCTGGTTGGGATTTCTGGCTGATGAATCAACCGATCGCAAAGTATGGCCGGTCACCCGGTACATCATCGAGCAACTGATCCTTCCCAAGGTTCTGGACAATCGTGAACTGAAGCTGATCGGCACCGGGGATTATGCCGCGTCGGTTTACGGTACCGCCTATACCGGCATGAAGGACGTGATCGATGGGACCAACCTGACCCTGGTTCCGCTGCCTTCGATGACCGGACAGAACATCCTCTTCACCACTCCCAGGGAGAACTTCATCCGCCTGATCAACCGCAACAACGACGCCTCGAACATTACCGTCGAGAGCATCGACCGCCAGATCAAGGTATTCGCCGACTGGCACGAATCCGTGGGCTTCGGCATCGAAGAGGCCGTCTTCGCCAGTGTTCCTGTTTAACCTGAAAAACCTGTAAAATCATGGCAATAGCGCTTTTTGACCTGTTTAAACCCACCGTGAAGAACGCCGGGGGCGGCGGTGGGATAAAGTCCGAGATCATCCTGATAATGGAATCCGACATTGACTGGGATACATTCCCTGACAGGGATGCTGAAAATACCATCACCACGGATATCCCCCTGAAAACCGGTAAATTCATGCACAGTTTTTACATGACCCAGGGGACCATCAAGCCATCCCAGAAAAAGCTCAAAGGATCCAACCAAGACTGTGGTGGCTATGAGATTGGAGTGGAAGGTTTCTATCCCGGCATTGAAAAAGCCGTTCAGAAATGGATCGCCAATTTTGGCATCGACTTCAAAGGGTTGGTGATCATCCAGAATTGTGCCTCCAGCAAGCGGTACCTGATTGGTGAACCCTGTAACCTGGTTCACCTGGAAACCATTGAAACGACATGGGGAGAGGAGATCGACAAAGACAAGGGGCACAAGTTCGGCTTTCTGTGCAAGCAGGGATCGCCGATGGCCTTCTACGAAGGCGCCCTGGTTATGGATCCCAATGCCACCGGGGGATAACAAAGAAGCTCTTGTAGCGTGTTTTCATAAACGTGAGGTCAAAGCCTGCCGGAGAAATTCGGCGGGCTTTTTTATATATGGAATTAAGTGAAATATTCTAATTTTACAGAATGACTTTAAGCAATAAGTTGCTTTGCATAGGAATCAACCTGTAGGATACTAAAAACTAACGATATGACAATTAGTGGAGTAATTACTTGTTCAACATGTGGCCAGAAGATAAGGTTAAGACATCAGGTTGGATATGTTTATCCTGTAGTCGTAAAATTTGCCTGTAATCAATGTGGAAAATTGATTAAAGGATTTGTAAGAAAGGCAAATCCAGCATTCGATTTTCCTGATGAAACTGTTTCTATGGGATATGAGGATACTCCACAAACAGTAAGTATTTCAACTGAATTACCGATTGCCTTAAAAGTATCGAATATCCCCACTATGGCAGCTTTAAGCCCTTTTTTGGGAATCGGAATAATAATAGGCCACGAAAATATTTCAGTATATGAAAAAAAAATCAGAGAATTTATTACACTATACGAACAAAAGTATCCAAGACTTCAAACCTGTTTTGAACTTTTTAGAAGTAGTAATTGGGAGTATTTTCTTATTGAAACAAAAAAGCATTTCAGAAAAGAGTTAAGTCTTGATATTAAAACATTTGAAGAATGTACTACTGTTGTAAAAGAGGTTAATAAGGATTTTATTAAATTTCTTCAAACAGAATATTATGAGACAAATTTCAATCAAAAATTACAACGCGAAACGATTTATAAGGTTTCGCACAAAGTGCCAGAATTAAAAGCCTTAAGAACCCTTCTTGCTACATACATCAATACTGAAACAGAATTTATCAAAGGAGTCCAGTTAATTGAGAATTTTTTGAATAACATTAAGAGCTTCTTGCCAGTAGTTGCATTGTCATACAAGAACGAATACAATAAAGAATATCTAGATGAAATAGGGCTAACAACATTTGAATTTCTTGATTTGAAGGAATTGTATATTGAACAATTTGAGTATCTCTCTAGAATTTCATCATTATATTTTGGCTTGTTAAATCTATCAGAAAGAAATAATTATGATGATTTTGGTGCTATACCTGATTGTGTTCGTTTGTCAGATTATTTTGCAAAGGATAATGGAATTAAAAAAGATATTATTAAAAAACATCCGTTATTAAATGATTACTTTATAAACACTTTGAATAGCCAGATCAGAAATGGCATTGGACACCTAAAAACTGTTTATAATCCTAAAATTCAATTAATTAAATATTATCCATATAAAGATCCAGCACGAATGAATGTTCATAAGGAATTGTATTTAATCGATTTTGCTGTTTTGGTTTATGAGCAGTCCTTAAAGGTAAGAGATAGTTTAGAAATATTATCTATGTTTTTGAATATCACTAAGTAAAACATTATTTCAATTTTGTGATACTTTTAATGTCCTTTCCCTCCTGCAATTGCAGCCCTACTTTCGCTGCATGGATCAAGAAATCTCCTCCTGGCTCAATTCTCAGCAGGAATATCCCTCAGGACTTCAATTATTTGACCGGTACGGTAAAAACTTCAACCTTGCCCGCATCCTGCGTGTCGGGGGAGC
>JBAXRP010000348.1:0-3960 GCA_037131145.1 Bacteroidota bacterium | reverse complement strand
CCGAAAAGGAAACAATTTGGACTAAAGTCCAGTAACTATCTGGTTATCAATTGCCGGAGGAGATTCTTAGGTAAGCCTTTACTCTCTCAGATGAAATCGGGACATCCTCACCAACACCTTCATTATCATTATCAGGAACGTATTTAAGAATTGCCATCCCATCTGCCATACTATCATCAATAATCAAAAACATTGGCTCATCTATATCAAACCTTGAACCGATCGCGTAAACTGTATGCCTTTCACTGTGATCTTCAATTTTCAAATTAGTTTCAAAATCAGTCTTTCCATTTATTAACTCCATCCCACAATCGGTAATTGATAGTGTGCAATACCGATTCAAATGAGCGGTGGCGTTTGCACTTCCCCGTTGTTTAAAAATTTTTCAAGATCGCTCATTAAGTCGGCTAACTCGCTGGGGTGGGGTGGAATGTAGGCAGCATCGGCGAGGGTAGCCCCTCCAATGGGTCGCTAACAAGCCATTCATGGTTCACGGGTTCTGGCGAAAAGCTTGAATAGCCATATTGCCCTGTATATTTTCCTGCTTCGTAACGAGATATTTCCTTTGTGCTATTTGGATTTGTTGCAAAGAGAAAATTTTATATTCGCAGTTAATTAGTTTTATGCACATATAAGATTTTATAAATGCAGTTGCCAGGCTGTTTAGTAAATAGCGCCAGACCTATATTCTAAAAAGAGCGATATTATCAGGCTTTGTTTCGTGTTTTTCGAGGCGAGACCTATTAATTGTATCTTTACTCTAGGAAAAGTTTGTTTTATGATTTATTCTTCTGAAGCGGATATTGTCGCATTTTTAAAAGGTCTGACGCAAAGCCTTCAACCTTATGCACAGGCAAACGATGTTCACCTCTCGTTTTCATCCGGGATGAAAAAACAGATGGTGCAATATCAGCCTTATTTACTTTCCCAATCACTGGTACAGTTGATTTGTAACATGATCAATCTCCTTCCGCCAAAAAGCAAAATCAAGGTACGGATCAATTATGGTGAGGATAATCAAAACCTAACGGTGGAGATAGAAAATACCAGCATAAACTTAATATTGGTAAACGAAATTGCTGCTCAAAACATCTATTCGTTTATCGGGAACCCGTTGTCGCATGGTACGATATACCGCCTGGTTCTTCAAATAAACCAGATAGCCTCAGTTCCAATTCAAACGACCAATACCAATACCTCCTCCAATAACCTTCCCCAGTTTTACAGGGAAATTCAAAAACGGCTCCATTCGCATTTTAACCAGGCAGACAAACTAATTGCTACCCTTGAGCAAAACCGGCCGCAGGAAGCTGCTTTCATGCAAAAGATCAACACGCTCATAAAAGTCAATCTGGATAAGGAAGATTTTGATACAGACGCTCTTTGTAAGGCAATGTACATGAGCAGAACACAATTGTTTCGCCGGTTGAAGTCGCTGATCAGGCAGGCGCCCGCCATTTATATAAAGACCATCCGGTTGCAAAAAGCTAAGGAGCTTCTGGAAACTACCGATTTTACCGTAAGCGAAATAGCCTATAAAACCGGGTTTCAAACCATCAGCCATTTCTCGAAAATATATAAAAAGCAATATGGCATTCTGCCATCGGTATTCCGCCAATCGAATAAACCTGCAACAAATGAATAACAGATCGCAACAAACGGACTAACCACTTCCTGATTTCGGCGGGTATCTTTGCTGAAAAAAAACATGGAACAACAAAGACAAAACAAGGAGTTTATCATCCGTTATTTGAATGACCTGAGCGGTCATGTAAAAACAGAGGAAATGCTGAGAAAATATATTACTGATGAAGAACTTATCGGCCATATTATTTTTTTCGACACGGCATTCCCCCGGTACGAAATGTTTGCCGATGAAATGACCGCCGAAGGCAACCGCATCGTTATCCGTGCAAGAATGAAAGGGTGCCATGAAGGTGAATTCAGTGGCATCAAACCGACTCACCGTAAAGTTGAATTTCCTTTCGTGGTGAGCTACGATATCGAAAATGGCAAAATCACACATCACTGGCTTATTGCCGACCAGATGGCGCTGATGGAACAACTGGGGTTAATGAATGCGCAGGTTTAACAATCCTCCAATCAACCGTCAAATCATACCGGTTACCAGATAATTCCTGCCGGTTATCAATTCAGTCTTTTAAAACTTTTTTTCCGAGTGTTACTTTCGTCAGTATAGAGAGTATTTGGCTTGCTATTGTATTGCGCGTTAATCAGGCATAATTGTACCATATTGAGTAATTAACTATCAAATCAAATGAAAAAAACCACCATATTCCTTTTTCTGGCCGTCATGCTGGTCATTGCCAGTTGTAAAAAAGAGACCCCGCCCCCCGAAGACCCTGTTACCGGTGGAGCCACACTCACCACTGCCGGGGCAACCCTGGTAACCAATACCTCAGCGCTTTTGGGCGGCGCAGTCACCGATACAGGTTCCTGCGCGGCAAGCGTCCGTGGGATCGCCATCAGCACTGCCCACAACCCCACCATCGGCGGAACCTTCTATCCTGAAAATCCTCCCGCCGGAACCAGCAGTTTCACCATTCCGGTTGGTTCTTTGATACCCAATACCACCTACTTTGTGCGGGCTTATGCGATCAACTGCAAAGGCGCAAGCTATGGGAATGAGATAGAATTTAAAACCGGTAGCGGCGGTGTCAGCAACGATACTGCATATTTTAAACTGACCGTAGGGGGCGTGACCTACTTAAGCTATGATTTGATGAATCCCGTGCTTGCCGGTAAAGTTTTTCCTGAAGGCGACACCCGCTTTGCCTTTGCTACATGGGATAGCAGCAACCTGGCTTTCACCGTTGCTTCACAATCTTCTTTTCTCCTGGACCCGGCAAAATCATTTGGTTATAGTTTTTCTTATGTGAACCCCGATGTGGACCGCGCCGGCGCTTACAGTTTTGGCAAGTTCGTGAATCCGAAAAAAACCCTCGTCATCACAATAAGAACAGGCGCAGGAGATCCCCTGGCATGGATTACCCCCGGTTACAATTCGTACGAAAACTCCGGAAACTTTACCCGGCACGCGGTAAACAGCAACTGCGAGGAAACTGAGCTGACCGGCGACCTGAATACCCTGATCATTTCCAGGTGGGGAGACCCGGGGCAATTGATAGAAGGCACGATTACCGGAACACTCTATGAGAACACCAAGGGTGTTGTCAACTGCCAGAATTCAATAGCCATGCCATTTTCTGTGGAATTTAAACTCAAGAGACTGAAATAAACCATATAAAAGATCAGCATGAAAAATATCTTCATTTTAACCATGATGTTTCTGCTTTTCAGCAGAGCAATGTATTCCCAGGTAGCCATTAACAGCGATGGCAGCCAGCCGGATCCTTCGGCAATGCTTGATGTTAAATCAACCACAAGGGGCGCATTAATTCCGCGGATGACGCAGGCACAGATTTCGATGATCGGAAATCCTGCCAACGGATTGGTGGTTTTTTGCACCACCGACAATAAGTTTTACGCTTATATCGCCAGCGCCAATGTCTGGAAGGAAATTTTGTATGGGAATGGGACCCTGGTCCAATTCTCCTGTGGTTCTTCCTTTTCCATCAATCATGTGGCAGGATTGGTTGCGCCGGTTTCCAAAACAGTTTCTTATGGCACAGTTACCAATATTCCCGGAGAAACTTCAAAATGCTGGATCACCAGCAACCTGGGCGCCGACCACCAGGCCACAGCGGTGGATGATGCCACTGAAGCCTCGGCGGGATGGTATTGGCAGTTTAATCATAAACAGGGTTTCAAACATGACGGGGTAACCCGAACGCCCAATACAGCCTGGATTTCCGGCATAAATGAATCTTCCGATTGGATATCAGCCAACGATCCGTGCAACATCGAGTTAGGCAGTTCCTGGCATCTTCCGACTTACAACGAGTGGTATAATGTTGACAATACCGGCGGTTGGACTAC
>JBAXRP010000347.1:0-3996 GCA_037131145.1 Bacteroidota bacterium | reverse complement strand
CATGTGATAAAATCGCCGGTGATAAAGTAAGAGCCGTTTACCTGATTACCACTTTCCGCGTATAGGTGTTTTCACCTCCCTTTACCTGAAGAAAATTGAGTCCCTTTGGAACATCTGGCAAGGTTATTGATTTTTCCAGATTTCCGCTTACCGGCATATTAAGAGACTCATAAACCTTTGTTCCGACAATATTAAAAATCGTAATATCAACACGTGCCTCGCTTATCGAACTTAGCGTAAGTGTGAATATTCCGTTATTCGGGTTTGGAGAGATACTGACGCCAGCCGTTTCATTTGTTTCAGCCGTTCCTGTGGGAAAGTCGCAGGTAATATATTCCGCTTTCGTCAAGGTATCATTGGTTATGCCATTGCCGACAATAAGCTGGACGTCAAAAACGCCGCGCGCATCGTATGTAACAACCGGATTTTTTTCCGATGATGAAGATGGCGTTCCTCCCGGAAAACTCCATTCCCGTGAAATCACGGTTCCTGAAGAGGTATCGGCGAAATTTACAGTCTGTCCGGGCAATATACGTTCCGGGGTTCCTGAAAATGCAGCCGAAACCGGTAAAATTATCACCTCGTCAACCGGCAGGTACGATTGGTATGGAATGTTGTTATAGGCGGTGACAACGAGGCGAATGGTATCATTTGGAATAGTCAGCGGCGGAAAAGCGAGGGTTAGCGAATCGTTTTGAACGACTCCGGTTGCAAGAATTGTATCTGAAACAGTAAGGGTAACGCGTGCGCCGTTTACCGAACAGGTCAACAACAACGAGGAGTCGCCAACTACGAAACCGCTGTTATGATTCACAACCATTTCTTCCGGGGCTGAAGTCCGAACCATGATAGTCGGATCGCCGAAAACTGTCCAGGTATCAGCCATGTCTGAACCATCCAATCCGTAAGAATCAATCATCTTCATACATCCGTTGATGGATATTCCGGCAAACGTCCGGTTGATATTTTCAGGATACGATTCAGCGAGAATGTCGGTCATCTCATCCTGACCTTCCATTGGCGAATCCCAGCTTTGGTTGATGGTAGAACCAAGGAAAGCGATGGCGCCGGTTGGCTGCCCGCCCTGCGACGCCCTCAGCCATGCCTCGGCAAAGCAGGTTCCGCTGGTAAAATTGCCGTTTACACATGCCACCGACCAGATGAAAGGGAGTTTCCCCATATTGGTCAACTGGTTCACATTATTGTTGCTGAATCCTGTAGTTCCCCACGATGTAGCGCTTCCGTGTCCGGTATAGACAATAAGGCTGGCGCCATTGTTAACCTGGGTTGCGACCATTGGCGGCGTGGGGTTTCCGGCTGCGTCGTTACCGCCCTGCGAACCGTCGAAAAGCTCCGGATTCGATGTGTATTTGTATGCAAGTAACTGGGTTTGCTGGTTACGCACATGCTCAAAATCCATCTCATTGTCATCGCCCGGTCCCTGGTCAGACCCGATGCCGACTACCGTTGTAAACCAATCATCGGTAATAAACTGCGGATTCATTTCGTAATCAAGAGTCCGCTGAACCTGAGTTTGAACCTGAGCTACCGTTTCCGCAGAAAATCTGCCAATATAAACATCAGAATAATGATCGGTTCCAACGATATACCCGTAAGCGTTATCAGATGGACCGCCAAGGCTTCCGCCATTATTGGTTGGAATCTGAGCGTTATCGCCAACCAGAAGAACATGTGTTAATCCTTTTGTATTGTAATAATTGGCAATAAAGGTTTTGATTTGCGATGCAGTTGCGCCTACAGAATCTTTGTTGATCATCTCCGTGTGATACCCCGAAGCTCTTTTCCAATCAATGTATGGCTGCATTTCGCTCATAAAGGCGCCGTAACAGATTACAAGCAGATTGCCGTAGTCGTTCAGCGGCGTGTAGTTCATAGCGTCGAAATTCAGAAAATGCTTCTGTAAAACAGGATACAACTCCGGGCTGATTTTCTTTTCAGCAATTGCGAAAGGAAGCGGGTTTTTTCCTGCGTCATTCACCTTACGCAAATTCAAGGTTATATCAGTAAAAACCCTTAACACGCGGGTTACCGGATTATATTGAAAAGGATAAACGATGATTGTCTGACCGCGGATATCCCTGATAATATAAGGTTCTCTTAAGCCTGTAAGCTGACCGGGATAAAACTGATCTTTCGAATAAGCGGCGCCAAACTGATAAGGAACCGTTGAAGGATCGGTATCCCTCATAATCACTCCTTTCGAGGGGGCAATAACGATATCCGGGTAATCCTTGTAAGAAACAGAAACCGTATTGATATCCATTTCGGCAAGATCGGGAATGATCAGCGATGTTGTCATCTTGGGCAGATTTGGCGCGCCGGCTTCAAGGATTTGCGTCATTTTGTCAACCTCCACAGAAAAAGCAATTCCCTGCGGAGTTGTAACCTCGCGGAGGTAAAATCCGCCGAACGAAAAATTTATAACCGAACCTTCGGCATTGGTTGAAATCAGGCGTACTTTTCCGGCTTCCGGAACCTGAGAAGAGATGGCTTTCCAATCGCGGGAAAAACCCGTAATTCCAAGGACTAAAATTAAAACTGTTGTCAGAATTTTTTTCATATTTCCTTTTATTTGACGATTATGACTTTTTTTACTTTCTTTATTTTTTCTGATTGAATGGTGCAATAATAAATTCCGGTTGAGAGGCGACTGACATCCAGGTTGAAAATATTGCTTTCATTGTTCGGATTAACCTGATAATGCTGGTTTAACAACTCTCTGCCGGCAGCGTCGCTTATTGAAACGCTGATTTTATCGGATCCTGCCGATGGCGCCTCTATTGTGAGTTCTTCCCTCGCTGGATTCGGATATATCCGGCACATTGCATCTTCGGTTGTTCCGTTTATACCTGTGATAAGCCAGGTGATATAATTGGAGCTGAGCGACACACATCCATCAGGCTGACTTGATACGGCGGCAGTATAATCGCCTGAAGCCGTCGGAGTATAATTTTGCGCGGTGGCATTGGGAATAAGGTTCCCGTTGATGTACCATTGATTGCCGCTGATGATGTTCGATACCAGTTGCGAGCCGTTAAAAGAGATAACCGGAGCCTGCGGGCGTGGAACCATCGTAAGAGAAACCGGTCCGGAGGTGAGGTTGGTAACGCCATCGCTTATGGTAACGGTATAAGTAATATTCGATTGCGGAGTGGCAACTGGCGTTGCGCTTGTTGGATCGTCAAGATAAGTTGTAGGAGACCATTGGTAGGTATAGTTGCCGCTGCCGCCGTTTACAATTGCGACCAGTTGGCTTGAGCCATTCTGGCAAACATTGGCAGGAAATGAATTGGCGATCAATGAAAGCTGACCTCCCATACATTTCAGTGTTGCCGCCCATCCGGGAAAATTATTTTGATAGTCGGAGTGAAACAGGAAGGTGAGAGACCCCACGCTGTTTGTAGATGTAATGGCATTGGGTAACTGGTTTCCGCAGAATGTTCCGATAACCGGATCCATAACCGAAGGTCCATTATATACAGTGAGGTAGTCATAGCTGCAATTTTGCTGCGGTTCTACGCTGAACTCGGTAAATATCGCTCTGAGTTTGGCGCCAGGATTGCCTGCATGAATGGTCATTATCAAATCTTCGTTGTTGGCATAATTCGCGGTTGGACCTCCTGAATCATAAAAAACGCCGTCGCAGGCGCTGAATGTAGAATTGGTCATTGGATGCGACGCAGGTTGACCAATAGTCAGACTCAGATTTGCAGCCACATTGAACTGGTTGTACTGACCGGCAACAACCGCAAAATTCAAACCGACCATCGTACCCGGAGGAGTAATGCCGTTTGAAACAGCCGTGAAAAAAGCATTGTTCATCCCGTTAACCGGAATTGTCCCCACAAATGAAGAAGGATTAGCGATAAGGATAAAGCCCTCCGATCCGGTCATAACGTCTAATATTCCGAATGCGTTGGAGACTGGCGAATGTCCGTTGTTATTAATCATTAACCGCAGTTGCGCCGTTTCGCC
>JBAXRP010000346.1:0-4000 GCA_037131145.1 Bacteroidota bacterium | reverse complement strand
ATTTGTAGTTATTACTGGTGGCGTAGCCGCCAGTTACAAGCTCTTCTGAAACCTGTTTAACATTAGCAGTCGTAATTTATTATCTTAAAAATGTATTAATATTGCCTACTTTGTCATCCCGGCCACCGCGCCGGGATCCATCTTTTTATTCAATAAAATCAATAACAATAATTAGATAAATGCCTACAGGTCTGCATATCGAGCAATAATTTTTTGCAGGTTGACTTTAACGAAGGAAGTATTAACGCAATTACCATGTTGAAATATGTCTATTTTGCTTCTGGGCCAAAAATTGATTCATATAAGTCGTTCCAATCGGGATTGCGCTGCTCTATGAGATCGATTTTCCACTCTCGCTTCCAGTTTTTGAGCTGCTTTTCTCTGTATATTGCTTTATCGACGTATTGATATTGTTCTATGTATACCAAATTTTTCACATCATATTCTTGTGTGAATCCTTCAATGAGGCCATTTCTGTGTTCAATCATGCGCCACTTCAGGTCACCGGTAACACCAATATAAATGGTTCCGTTTTTTTTATTGGCAAGAATATAGACAACATATATTTTATTGTTCATTTGTTGCTCTTTGCGCTAAGGTTGGGTTATTTCAGTTCGTGGTTACAAATTCCAGCAATAAGGTTGAATCTTAATCCAAATCGCTTTCTGCGGTTTCTGTATTTATCCGCAACAATTTTAAAGCGCTTAATTCTTCCGATGATATGTTCATTTAAAACACGCTGACTTGAAAGCTCACGATTTTGCTTCTTATCTTCACCAGAAAGAGGGTTTTTTTTACTTTTTTTCTTTGGCATGGCTGTGTTTGCATGAAGTTTCTGTAGCCCCTGATAACCTGTATCGGTTAACACTTTGGTGTTAAGGCAAAAATGCACACGTGACTCTTTGAGTACTCGGAAATCATGCCGCTTCCCATTAACACAATTGGTACAAATAATTTGCCCTGTTTTTTTATCTACCACAATTTGTGTTTTTAGCGTGTGCCGCTTTTTTTTGCCCGAGTAAAATTGACGCTGTTTTTTTTGGGGCGTTCAATAGGGCTTTCTGTGGCATCAACAAGAACAATTTCAAATTCGTGATCACTTTTCAAAAGAGCTTTTTTACCAGGAAGACTGAATTCTTTGCTTTTGATAAGAACATTTTCAATCCAGCGAATATTTTCAAATGTATTGCTTTCACTTATTCCATAGGAAGCTGCAATGTGAAGGTATGTTCGATATTCACGTAAACACGCGTGTTGTAGATATTCCAATGTCATCAATATTCTATTTTCTATCGTCAGACTATTTGGTCTTCCCCCTTTTGCTTTTTTAATTTTATCAGCCGCTGTAACTATTTCGACCATCTTATCGAATGTGTTGCGCTTTACCCCTGTTATCCGACGAAATTGTTGCCCGGAAAGATTTATCAAATTTTCAAACTTCATGACTAAAACTCCTCGTCCATGAAGTTATCATAAAATTTAACAATTCAAAAGAGATACTTATTGTAAGTGCCGATCTAGTCGATAAATAATAAGAAAATAGGATGGATCCCGGCGCGGTGGCCGGGATGACAAAATTTGCATTATTAATACATGTAAAGAGAAAGAAAGGGAATTAAAGTTAGGCGATTGTGCTTTTAGGTTTCAGAAGAGGTCTAATAGAAGAGGTGGTCTAAAGAACGGGGGCGGGGTTGGGGGCGACAAAGTAATGGTGCAAAAAACAATGTAACAAGAATAAAAGAAGCCTCGGGTAGGAGGAGCTCGTTATTGACGGGCTCCGTCCTCCCACAGATCCGTGCGTACGGGCCCGTACACGGCTCTTTACGTTAATTTTACCCACCTACTGGTGTGAAACCAGTGCGTGCGTTGTTCATTAGACTTTATCTTCTGCCCCATTACGTTAATAAACCATTTGTTTGAATAAGCTCTTTCCACGGCTCTGCAATGCGAAAGAGCCCATCGACCCATATTAGAGTAAGCTGCTTTAGCAGCCAGTCCTCTGCTAACTCCCCTTGATATTAGTTTCTCAAAGAGATTTCTTTTTGATTTCTGCTGGTCGACAATCCTCGATCTACACCTTCTTCTCATGTGTGCTTCGATGTTGAATAGTTGTGAAGGGTATTGCGTCATACCGTAGTAGTTTGCCCAGCCGACATACCAGCAGTTCGCTGCCTTGATGGTTGTTTCTAGGTTTAGAGATGTTCCTCTTGGCGTCAATTCTTTAACCTTGGCCATGGCCCTATTCATCGATAAGACTGATATCGCGATAGTTCCGGCGACAATTGTCATTCCCAGAAATTTCACGAACCTGGACAGTGCTACTTTGCTCTTTTCCTTGTTGATTTCAAGCTTGAGTTTGTTCTTGATGTATTTTCCAATGCTTTCCATGACTCGATTTGCCGCTTTTTCTGTTTTAACGAAGATATTACAGTCGTCGGCATATCTACAAAACTCCAGCCCTCTGGCTTCCAGCTCTTTATCCAGTTGATCAAGCACAATATTACTTAACAATGGGCTGAGTGGACTCCCTTGAACTGAGCCTTCCGTTGTTTCACTAACCATTCCATCCTTCATAATGCCGCTACGTAGTATAATCCCTACTATTTTCAGGATTCTTTTATCTTCGATGTGTTTACCCATTCGGCCTATGAGTTTGTCGTGGTTTATCTTGTCGAAGAATTTAGCCAAGTCGATGTCGACAACGTATTCTTTTCCCGTTGTTATGATTCTTTGAGCTGCTTCAACTGCTTGTCGCTGATTTCTTCCTGGTCTAAATCCGTAGCTGCTTTCGGAAAACATTGGTTCGAATATTGGTTCTAGAAGTGCTTTCAGTGCTGCTTGCACTATTCGATCCCGAATTGTTGGTATGCCCAGTTGTCGTGTTCCTCCACTCGGTTTCTCAATTTCCACACATCTAACTGGCATTGGTTTGTACGTCCAATTGGCCAGCTCGCGCCTGATTTGTTCGATATTCTCATCAAGATTTTCTTCAAACTTCTCGATGGTTATTCCGTCCACCCCTGGTGCGCCTTTATTCTTCTTAACGGCTATGAATGCCGCTCTTAATTGTGAGCTTGTGCATAGTTGATCATATGTTGCTTTGTCTAGCACAACGAGTTGTTGTTTGTATTCAATCATATTTTCACTTTCCTTGTGTTATCGTTTCTTCGGCTTGTATTGCCCTCCAAGCCGCGGATTACGGTCCACGGGCAAGTGCAATTCTTAAAGCTAGCCTCTCGACAACAGTGTTTGTGACTTCGTACTAACTGTTAACGTATTCCGTCCTTCACCTCCAGCGCTATCGCCACTATTCTCAATATTTTATCCTCAAATACATCACTGCATTCTCACAGGTATTGAGTTTTACGATTACTATGACTTCGTCGGACTGCCTTTCCGTCCGTAGCACCGCATTACTGCGATGGTTAGGGCATCGGTGTCGTAGTTACACCGGCCCGGTCCCGGAAGGCTCTCATCGGGTAATGTCGTTACCTATTTCGATACCCACCTACCTTCATTATTTGCGCAAGTTACGGAAGAAGTTTTGGGTTTTGATGTTCCCCGCCATCTTACCCCTCACGCCAACCTTACGAAGGTGGACTTTCGCTTAAGTGGTATCTTTGACTACGGCTTCCTTCAGATCCCTCATTGGCCCGCTGCCTTCGTTTTTTTTTCCTGCTTTTTTTTTCAGGTCCGTTGCAGTGGGTTTCTTCGGGCACCCTTGCCTTCGTCTATACGTTCCCCTTCTTCAGGGCCGCACCCGGACTTTCACCGGTTAGGTGGCGACCATGCCGATCGCACGGAGGGAGCGCAAGCTCCCTCCTACCACAGATCCGTGCGTACGGGTCCGTACACGGCTCTTTACGTTAATTTTACCCACCTACCAGTGTGAAACCAGAGTGTGCGTTGTGTCGAGTAGCGAGGTGATGTTGCCATCACCCCGCCCTCCAAGAACCGGACTTGAGAGTTTCCAACTCATCCGGCTCAAGTTCTTATAACG
>JBAXRP010000345.1:0-4000 GCA_037131145.1 Bacteroidota bacterium | reverse complement strand
AAAAACAGTATTGGTTTTTTGCCGGAGAATGTCATGAAGGAAAGATACCCGGGTTTATTGAAGAAATGAAGTCAATCACCGTACCGCAAGCATATTCCAGGCGGCAACATCAAAAGACAAAATAACGGATAAACAATCGCGGTTCAGGTCAACATTTTTCGAAAGGTACAGTTCCGGCAACACCTCACGGAACCGCAGCAACTCCTTCAAGCGCTTGCCCCAACGGATACAATGTTGCAAAAAAATGAGTTTTCAGGGCAGACCCATCATTAATCTTTTTTGATTACATTTATACCCAAACAAAGTTGTCGTTTTGAATATATGTTTGGTTATAGTGAAAGTTGTTGTTATATTTGCAACATGTTTCAATTATAATTTACAATGGTACGCCGAACCACATATCTTGAGAAACTGAAACTTTTTAAAGGGAATCAAATTATAAAAGTGATTACCGGCCTCCGCAGGTCGGGTAAAAGCGTATTATTGGCCCAATATCGCGATTATCTGCTTTCGTCCGGGATTTCCGAAACGAATATTTTGTATATCAATAAGGAATCGCTTGAATTTGATTTTTTAAGGGACTACAACGATTTATATAAATTCATCCTGGAAAAGTTTTCCGGCAAGTTAGCTCCCTTTTATTTGCTAATTGATGAGATTCAGGAAATTGAAGGTTGGGAAAAAACCATTAATTCCTTTTTTGCCGAAGGCGCCTGTGATATTACAATAACCGGGTCGAATGCCCGGATGCTTTCCACAGAATTGTCAACCTTGTTGGCAGGCCGATATATTGAGATTTCCATATATCCGCTTTCGTTTCGGGAATTTTGTGAATTCAGGGCTTCCCGGTTCCCGGGCGAAGGGAAAAAGGAATTATTCAATTATTATCTGCGATATGGCGGCATGCCAGGAATTCATTCCCTGCCCCTGACGGATGAAGCAGTTTTTCCTTTTCTGAATGCGATATTCAACACAGCCCTTTTGAAAGATGTAGTTGCACGCAACAAAATCAGGGAGGTTGAGTTGCTGGTACGAATTGCCCGGTTTGTTTTTCGCAATTGTGGAAATATCACATCTGCCAAGGGTATTGCCGATTTTCTGAAATCACAGAGAACCATTATTTCCGTTGAGACTGTTCAGAACTACCTGCATTTCCTTTCACAGGCATACATCATTCACAGGGTTAGGCGATACGATATTCAGGGAAAACGGGAACTTGAATATTCGGAAAAATTTTTTCCGGCAGATGCCGGCCTTCGATTCGGTATTACGGGATACACAGATGCAACGATTTCCGGCGTTCTTGAAAACCTTGTTTACAATGAATTGCTATACCGCGGGTATTCTGTTGCCACCGGACAGCACGGATCCTTTGAAATTGATTTTATTGCAGAAAAGCAGGATGAAAAGATGTATTTCCAGGTTGCCTACCTGCTTGACCAGGAAAAAACGATAGACCGCGAGTTTGGGAATTTGTTAAAAATCCAGGACAATTTTCCAAAGATGGTTTTATCTCTTGATGAATACCGGGAGAAGGGCAGGCAAGGGATCATCCGGAAAAACATTATTGATTTTCTGGCAGGGGAATGAAAGGAATAAGGCCAATCAGCGAACAGCAAGCATATTCCAGGCGGCAACATCAATGGAAAACTGGCATTAAAAGATTTACGATCCTTTTACGATATTTGTAAAATATTTGAAGGGAAATGACTCTCACCGGCAAAATTTCAGACCCTGAATTTGCCGATTTTCTGTCAAATCATCCAGATCTCTCTTTTGCCGACGTGTTTCTTTTAGACCGGGTGCAAAAGAAAAAGGAAATCCTGGATGATGATGTCAGATATTTGAAGAAACTTGGCTTTGTGGAGGGCCGGAAACCAAATATCTTCTTGTCCCATTCTGTTATTGAGCCTTTGGGCAACGAGGTATTAAAAGCTGAATACATCAGGAACAAAGGTTTTGATGATGATTATTGCAAAGATTTGATTGTTGAATACCTTAAAAAATGGAAAGAGGCTTCCAGAAAACAAATTGAAAATTTGCTTTGGGATAAAATTTCCGATATCCTGGATGATAAAAGCAAGAAAAACAAGATTATGCATTTCCTTCAATCGCTCCGAAGAAACAATAAAATATCTTTGAAAGAAGGAAAAAAATGGGAACTTAAAATATAATTGGCCTTGTGCGAACTTGTGCGAACTTGTGCGAACTTGCGCAAGTTGACAGACAATAATCATTGATAATCAACTGCATATAAGCAAATGGCTTGTGCAAACTTAGACGAACTCAAATGACCGAGCACGATAAAACCACCTCATCGAACTCATCAAGCCAGTGAAAAACCACCGAAAGAACTCATCTATTAATTGTTTACCGATGAAGAAGGTGTTTTTCGCTTCTCGAATGGCCGCACAGAAACCTGCCGATCGGAATTAAAATTGTCAATAAATGTTTTGAGGAAATTTGAAACTAAAAACGGATACCCCAAAACATCATCAACCATAAATTAACCGCCTGTTTGACTGTGAAAATCTATATCGTTGGAATTGGTTGTGTTGGGAAGACTACGATTGGCAAATTATTGGCTGATTATCTGAATATTACGTTTTATGATTTGGATGCCGAAGTCGAAGAATATTATCAAAAATCCATCGAAAGATTGCAAAATGAGTGTTTTACAATGAATGGGTACAGAAAAAAAGCAAGCGTTGTTCTTGACCAGTTGCTCAAGATACCAGAAAATGCAGTAATTTCAGGAACACCTTCCGGATTACGCGATGCCTATCTTCAGGTTTATAAGAAACACAAAAAGGTAATTGACATAACCTCGGTCAATATCATTGACACTCCGCAGAATATCCTGAACAGATTGACCTTTTATGATGTGGATTCCAAATTGCTGGACATTGAATTAGATGAAGATAAAAAACGGAAATACTTTAAAAAAATCGTCGGAGACTGGAATTATTTTAAAAAATCGCTGAGTCGTGCCGATTTACAAATAAATATTGAGAATGTGGGATTGACCCAAATCCCAGGATTGATTGTTAAGGAATTGGAGAAAATTGATACCAGCTTCAGTAAGAACTTGAAATGAACCATCTTTAAAACAAAAATCATCCATTAAAAATTCCT
Organism: Bacteroidota bacterium; assembly: GCA_037131145.1. Lineage (GTDB taxonomy): Bacteria > Bacteroidota > Bacteroidia > Bacteroidales > FEN-979 > CAIVAT01. The sequence goes on along the minus strand of JBAXRP010000345.1, from coordinate 865 downwards.
GCGATTTGCCACACCCCCCCCACCCCTTTTTCAACCCACCGCCCAACTGGTTTATCTCATCCGTTTTATACGGCCTTTCGTGGCGCTTGTTTTTCGATACAAACCTCTCCTTTCTCGCATGGTTTGCCTTTATCCCTCTGTTTTATGAGTTGGAAAAGAAAACCACTTTCTGGGGTTTTTACAAAACGGCTTTGTTTTTTTCTGTTGTTGCCTATTTGATAATATGTCATGGGTTTTTGTTCTCCGCCGGAAATCATTTGCTTGTTATTGCCGGTTCCGCAAATGAACTGCTGATGTCGTCCTTTTCTTTTGCGCTTCTGTATCCGTTTAAGAAGAAATTCGGGTTCACGAGGGCGCTGATCTTGTTTCCTTTTATCATAGCCCTTTGGGAAATGGCCTATCAGTGGCTCGACCATTCTTATGGTTACCTGATGCTCTCCCATTCGCAATGTCAGAACACCTGGATCATTCAATTTATTGACCTGTTTGGGGTTTGGTCAATCGCAACCTGGGTGATGGGTTTTAATGTCCTGCTGTTTTTTGTTTCGAAGAAATCAAACGGAAAATACTTTACCTTCAGTTTTTTAAAGAAAATACTCCTGATTTGTTGCCTGATGATCATTCCGCCACTTGGATATTCCCTGATCAGATATCTTCAGATTGATGGCCAAAACAGGCAGCAGATTAATGTCACCTTGATATACACCAACTTCGGAATTTGGGAAATACCCAACTATGAAGATTATGTAACCCGGATAGAAAGATTGACCTTTCTTACAGATTCTATTGATTATGAATTAAAAAGCAGGAACCTCACAACAGATTTATATGTCTGGCCTGAAGGCGCGGTGGATTATGGCAACGA
>JBAXRP010000344.1:0-4015 GCA_037131145.1 Bacteroidota bacterium | reverse complement strand
GATTCCTTTAGCTTTTAACTGGTATCTGATGGTATGAACCATTTGATATGCCAACTTGGTACAATATACCATATTGTCATTTCACCAAAGAACCTCAAATTACCGTTCGTTTGACGACGTTTTTGCCTCGGCATTGGCGGATGCCATGCAAAACAGCATCGCCAGCGAACTGCAAAAAATGTTCTGGATAATCCTTGAAATATTTTGTGACAATACCGGTGTAGATATTATTGATTTTACCGGTTCTGTTTTTAGGGATGAAAATGCTTACTTCAAACTTCAACAATTCAGCCCAGCATTATTTGACAACCTGCAAAAACAACGAGCAGCGTAAAAACCATTTTGGCACAAAATTTGCAACACATTGATAATCTATTCGTTCCATCCCTATAATCGTTAAAAAACAACCCTTAATGGAATGTTATCAGCTTGATTGTGTGAATGTTACAAAGTCCAAATTAATAGTAAATGTAACAAATGGCTACTTCTTGCTGGGATACTTTTCAGGTATGGCAATGTCTTCCTTGTCATCTTCATAATGGGGCGACATTATCTGGACACCGGTCTCATTGCAATTTCCCCCTCCTTAAAAACTCTTGCTGATCCCAGCCGTGTACAGAGGACCTGTTTGATCCCAAAACCGTTTTGTCGTGGGCAATTCTGCAAAAAATACCAGGTTAAACCCTTTTCCCAAAGCCTTACCAATTATTGGAGCAAGGATCAGGTCGAACTGGCTTGTTGTGAAGTTGTATATGGGCCTCGGCTCGAAAACGAAGAAATAACCCGATTTTGTGAATTTGGCGATGAAAATTCTCGTGGTCAGAATGCTCAACTGTGGATAGTTGTCCCCCTTGACAAGGTTAAACAAGTACTGAGGCTGAATAGCAAAGATCAGGCTTGGATTTATTGTCAATGAGTAGGTGAGCGCCGGCATCAGGGCAAAATACTGAATGCCGTATCCGGGTTTACCCAAGGGAAAAGTCAGTTCGGCAGATGCTGCCAGGGCATTTTTCCCCTTTACAAAGAAGGCATTCAACGCGCTGAACTTTAAATCGCCGGAACCGGTTGAAAAGACTCCCTCAGCATTATTTGTATAGCGGGAAGTGAGCTCATACTTCCAGTTGAAGCTCCAGCGGTTGATGCCAAGGTTAAATGACAGCTTGTTGAGGATGGAGATAGGGGACCCCGAGGGATCTGAGATAATAAATGAATAGGAGGCCCGTGATTGAACTTTGGTCGGGTCAATTCCCGATTCCTTAACCATTTTAGACATACTGGCTGAATCGGATTGAGCCATGGCAGAGGATGAAACGATAAAAAGCAAGAGAAAAAGTATGAAGCATTTCATAGGATAAAATTTAGCAATTGATTTATAAATAAGATTTTAGGGATACGGTTTACTGTTTTTTAAGGATATCCTTTATTTTTACTACTTCGACGGTGGGAAACTCCTTGTCTTGGCTGAGCATATAGCGCGAAGAATATGACCCTTCATACAATCCGCCGGTATTGATCCAGTTGGGATGGTCGATCGTTTCCGGCGAAATGTAAATATCATAGGTTCCATCCGGGTTGAGCGACAGCTCATCCATTGTCCTGAAACTGTTTGTTTTTCTGTAATCCGGTGTCTGGTACCAGCGGTCGTAGAAAACGTAGGAAGCATAAAACGCCCTGGGCGGTTTACCATGCAGATGGATTGCCTGACCCGGTTTCAGAGAAACCCAGAAGCCCTGGTAGGTATTGTCTTTTGTCGGGTACATAGATCCTCCGTATTTGGGCTGCATAATTTTGGCGTCTGGCTTTGGGTATTGATTAAAGGCATTTTCACGAAGGATGTTATTGATTTCGATGGTTCCGGCAATATAATCGACCAACATTTTCCTGGCATTTTCAAGTCTTTCAACGTAGGTAGTTAAACCGACCTGGATGCCGGTTGCGTTCTTGTCAATCCGTTCTATTTTTAGTTGCGACGGTTGAATGTAGGTGCGTGACCTGAAATACTGCCGGATGAGGAAACAATGGTCCCCTTCGCGTATTGGCACCCAATTCTGGACATCCTTCGGACGGTCTTTCGAGATATATATCTCAAAGGTGCCATCAGGATTGAATTTAATATCATCCAGGCCGATATTTGCCGAGGGCAGGTTGAATCCCTGTTTCAGGCTGTACATCTGCAAGCCGAAATAAATATTATTGCCGATTTTTCCGGAAAGCTTGTATTCAAATGGAATACTTACCGGGGATTGGGTGTAAATCGTATATGGGTTGTCCCCTGCGAATTTCCGGTATTTGGTCATCCATTCGGTCAACCCGGGATCGGCAGGGTTGCCATTATCCACATAGCTTTCCATCACCAGGCTGTATGTCCCCGCCAGGAATGCAGCAGCGCGCTCTTTCTCAATTCCGGATAAGGTTGCGGATAAGCCGTTTACCTCATGGATGTATTTTTCGTATGTTTTGACGATCGAGTCGAGCGCCATCACATCCGGATTGACCGGAACGGCAGGTTTCTTTGGTTTGCCTTGCTGTGCTGCAGCAGAGAGCCCGATAAGAGCCATGCATAAAACCAAGAGTTTTTTCATATTTGATTTATGTTAATTGTTCAGCTTTTTGTGAATAACAAGATTTCGTATGACTTCCAGCATCTCGCGGTACTCCTTGCTTTTGTCGAAGAAATAATCAGCGCCTGCTTGAAGGTATTTTGATTTGAATTCTCCGGTAGAATGATCGGTAAAGATGATCACCACAGAAGCAGGGGAGGTTCTTTTCATTTTTCTCAGCAGAGACATTCCACCATTGGATAAAAGGTCAATCTCCAGGATAACCAGATCGGGCTTGTATGAATTAAATGCTGACTCTCCGGAATCAAATGACGATTCTTCCCTGATCAGCAAGGTGTTATCAATTTCGTAAAAAGCTTTAACCAGCTTTTCACGCAGAAATACAGAGTTGTCAATAATCAGAATTATCATGCGCAGTATTCACAATAAGCTGTTTCGCTAATTCCCGCGAAAGTACCGCTTAGTATTCAAATGTGGCTTAGGTGAAAATCCAATTATTGCCTAGGAATTATTCTGATAGAAGAAAAAAAAGGAGGGAGATGATGAAAGCTAATCTGTAAGATTGTTCCTGAATGCGTAATTCGTTATTTCAGCATTGTTTTTCAATGCTAATTTTTCAAGAATATTTGCGCGATAAACACTGATTGTTTTAACGCTGAGGGAAAGTTCGAGAGCAATACCGGAAATGTTTTTGCCGGAAGCTATCAGCTTAAAAACCTGGAATTCGCGGTTCGACAATGTTTCATGTGTCGGATTAGATGATTTGCCGGTAATTTCTTCAGTTAAAATCCGGGTAACGGATGCCGTTATATATTTTTGTCCTCTTAAAACCGTATGTATTGCAGACAGAAGCTCTTCGGATGAAGTTTCCTTGGTTAGGTAAGCCGATGCGCCAATTTTAAGTGTACGGACAGCAAACTGGTTCTCAGGATACATGCTCAGGATTATCACCGGAAGTTCAGGCTGCAGTGTTTTAAGTTCTTTGAGAACATCCAGACCGTCACGGCCAGGCATGTTAATATCGAGAATAAGCAAGTCCCATTTCTTATGAAATACTTCTTTTAAAGCTTCAGCAGCCGAACTGGCTTCACCAAATGTGACATCTGCCATCCTTTTGGAGATCGTATTTATAAGTCCGTCCCGGACAAGGTTATGGTCGTCAGCAATAAGTATTTTTATCGGTTTCTCCATAACTTAGTGTGTGTTAATTGCTGAATCCGGTTGTTCGATGTTAAGTTTAATGGTTGTCCCCTGGCCAGGCTCACTTTCAATACTTAACTCCGCATCAATTGACAAAGCTCTTTCTTTCATGCTGAGCAGGCCAAGCGAAGCTTTATTCTGTGTTGTACCGGTGTCGAATCCTATTCCGTTATCCGTTATCACAAACATGATTTTGCCGGGACTTTGATTCAATACAATCTCAATTTCAGTGGCTTTGGAATGCCTGGTGATGT
>JBAXRP010000343.1:0-4058 GCA_037131145.1 Bacteroidota bacterium | reverse complement strand
TTATCCAGTTGCCGGGCAAGAGTGGCAGGATCATGATTCTCAATGAATACTCCGATATGATAACGATCAACAATTGATTTCATTTCAGGAAAAGGAGAAACCATCACTGGAATATTTGCCTGGATGTAATCAAGAAACTTGTTTGGCAGGCAAAAATGGTAGTTGACGCTCACATCTTTTTCAATGGATAAGCCAAGATCAGCAATTAGCGTATATGAATGAAGATCCTCAAAAGGCGTCTGTCCAAGGAAAATCACTTTCCCGGAAAGACTCTCTCTTTCAGTCATGGTTATCAATGATTCAAACACATCTCCAATCCCAGCGATTACCAGCGCTGCATCGGTTTTCAGGTATTTCATGGCGAGTATTGCCTCCTCAAGCCCACGGTCAACATTTACGGCTCCCTGGTACAGGATCACCTTCTGATTGGGACGAATATTCAACGTTGCTTTTTCTACTGCGCCGGAAAGCGCTTTTCGGAACGGGACATTTCGAACAACTGCTATCTCATTTCCATATTCTTTCTGGTACAGGTCGGCAACTGATTGATTAACTGCGGTAACATGTTTAAGCCGTGGGAAAATCCGGTCTTCTATCCATTTCCATATTTTTGTAACGGTATTTCTTCCGGCGAGTTCCGGAACGCCGCGGAAATATTCATGGCAGTCGTGAAGATGCGTGATTTGTGAAGTTTTACCGGCGCCGAAAAATGAATGTTTTATAAGGTTTGCGAGGTAATTTGCGGGCAGGGTATCGAGGTCGTTTGATACCAGCAGGTCGCTGGTGTGCGTTAGCAGATAGAAAAACAGCGAAAGATTGTATTCGGCATAAAACAGAGGACCTTTGTCGAACAGCAAACGCATCCGGTGAACCTGGTATGAGCGCGGCGTAAGCGCTTTGCTGTTCCTGAGCCTTCGCCCAATCAGCGTCACATCGTAGCCAAGTTTCACCAAAGTCTGGCAGGTGCGGTCAACACGCTGGTCGGTGGTAAGGTCATTTGTTACAGAAACGATTGCTGAAGGCATTGGCGACTCTTTTTATTCCGACTTATTAATAGCCCAAATATTGGGACTACTCCAAAAGTAATTGTTTTTGGCTAAAGCCAACCAGGAAGCTGATTATCAATTGCCACGACCTTAAGGTCGTGGCAATTCAAGTTGCTGATATATCGGGCTTTAGCCAAATGATAATTATTATAGTCACTTTTCAGAGCGGACTCAATCTTTTAAACAGCAATCCTCAATCAGAAGTCACAAATTTACTAACTCTCCTCCATTTTAACTAATTTTGCCCCTTTTCCAAACATGCATCTCGACCAGAAAGTTTCCCTGAAAGCCCTTCACACCTTCGGAATGGAGGTAGAAGCGCGTTATTTTGTTGAAGCAAAAACCCAATCAGAGGTTCTTACATTGCTCAATTATCGGCAGATGATTCACATGCCGATCCTTTTTTTAGGGGGCGGCAGCAATATTTTGTTTTCACGTGATTTTTCCGGTATTGTTATCAAAATAAGTACCAAAGGAATTTCCGCTGTTGAAACTGATGATGGTCATGTTCTGGTTTCAGTTGAAGCTGGCGAAAATTGGGATGAATTTGTCCAATATTGTGTAAATCGCGGCTGGTCGGGGCTTGAAAATCTTTCGCTTATTCCCGGAACTGTTGGCGCGGCGCCCATCCAGAATATAGGCGCTTATGGAGTTGAAGTGAAGGAGATAATCGAATCAACGCTTGTTGTTGACATTAACAGCGCCAAACTTCGCCGCCTTACTAATGCCGAATGTCGCTTCGGCTACCGCGATAGCATCTTTAAAAACACCCTCAAAGGAAAAGTCATAATCCTCAACATAACTTTTAAACTAATCAACGCCAACTTACCACCTTACCAACTTACCAACTTACCAACTTACCAACTCAATTATCGCGACCTTCAGCATGAACTCGCCTCCATGTGCATCGCTGCGCCAACTATCGGCGATATCCGCGAAGCTGTTTGCGCCATTCGACGCAGGAAACTTCCAGATACTTTTGTGGCAGGCAATGCAGGAAGCTTCTTTAAAAATCCGGCGCTTATGAAAGAACAATTGGTTTCGCTTATGGCAACTTTTCCCGACTTACCCCATTTCACGAATCAGGAGGAAGATACAATTAAAATTCCGGCTGCCTGGTTAATTGACCAGTGCGGATGGAAGGGTTACAGAAACGGCGATGCAGGAGTTCATCCCAATCAGCCACTGGTTCTTGTTAACTATGGCAATGCGACAGGGCGACAGATACTCGATCTGGCAAATCAAATAATGGAATCGGTAAAACAAAAGTTTGGGATACTTTTGGAAATTGAGGTTAATGTTTTTTAGACGTTATCTTTACAAAATCTCCTTTCCCAACCCCACAAATCGGGCAAACCCAATCGTCGGGAATTTCTTCAAACGGAGTTCCGGGAGCAATCCCTGAAGCGGGATCGCCAACCGCCGGATCATAAATATAACCGCAGATGGCGCATTTATATTTGGGGGTGTTGGACATAAAATATTGTTTGAGTTTTCAGATTATGTTATAAAAATACGATTCGGCAGGTGGAATTGTCGCCTGTTCCGCTGGCGATTTTCAGAAAGTAAATCCCGGTTTTAAGCGATTCCCGGAAGAATGAGAAGTTCCTGCATGTTCCGGGTTTTCCACTTGAAACTGTCCTGCCGGCGATATCGAGGATCGAAAACTCTACATCGTCATATTCCTTTTGCAGCGTTACCTGAGCTTTTGAAATAATCGGGTTTGGGTTTACTTTTGTTATAATAGAATTTCCCGAAAGCTCGTTGAAACCGCTACCGAGATCAATGGAAAAGAGCCGGATTTGATCAATCATCCATCCTTCTTTGTTGTTGTTGATATTATCCGAAATGAAATTAAACCTGAGAATCATCGTATCCGGTGGAAAAGAAGACGCTTTTTTTACCGGAAGGTCATACCATGCCATACATGAATGAACCCAGCCGCCGGAATTGCCAGAAAAACCTGGCTCGCCGTTACACAGAAGGGCTGTTTCATCGTACAGGCTCGTATTACCATAGAAGTAAAAGGGTCGCGTAGGGGAACAGAAAAAGTATTGCAATGACAATGAATCGTGCCGGATATTCGACCAGGTTTGCCCATGATCCCACGACACGGTAATGAATCCGCCATCCTGAAGAGTGTCTGTGTCAAATTTATGCCGGAAATCAATAAACAGATTATAATAATATCCATTTGAATTGAAATCTCCGATATAAAGGTCAAACGACGATTGATTGTTTACCGGATAAAAACTTTGGGAGTCGGTTACAATAGTATTAGGAATTGTAAACGCCTGATTAAAAAAGGTCTTCTGCGGCGCTCCGATTTGCCAGATATTCTGGGCAGATGGGTTTATTTGGATATAATCAGTCGGTTCTTCAAAGGAAATTACGCTCCAAGGACCGAGAGTATCGCCTACCCATTTACTTTCCGGTACTTGTGCGAATAATGAAATGGCTGAAACAAGCAAAACTGAGAAAAATGTTAATGTCTTCATAATTTTCGAAATTTAAAATGTTAAGATACGAATTTATAAGCAGACAATTAATTCTTTTTCATATTGAACACAATAGCGGCAATCACTCCCGGTATCCAGCCACAACAGGTAAGAATAACAACCAGCAGGATTGCGCCACAACCTCTGTCGAGAACGGCAAGAGGCGGGAAAATAATACAGATAATGGCTCGGAAAAATCCCATGATTGTATGTTTAGTTAAGCTCAGAAGCCATTCTCATTATAATAAGTCGTCAAAAATACTTACATTTTCTGATGATTTCTCAAACAAACCAACAAATTCAATTGCGACTCCTGTCGCGTCATTAAATTTCATAATCGTTGAAACTCTCACAGAGTCGGGAGGTTTTGTTTGCTCATTCCAATTTGCCTTCCCCCATTGATAAAAAAGAATGATCATGAATCATGCAGCGTAAGTAAACAACCCTATACTCATAAAAACAAGATGAATCCCAGAGTACTTCAGGTTAAACCCGGAAAGAATTATCTCCTTGA
>JBAXRP010000342.1:0-4064 GCA_037131145.1 Bacteroidota bacterium | reverse complement strand
CCATCAACAAGGGTAACCTCACCGAAACCGGTTCATCCGTGCTGACCATCACAGGCGGGAGCAATTCGGTGTTGGGATCTGGTTCTTCCATCCAGGTGAAACAGGCCGGTACAGGGCAATCCGGATATCTGAGTACGGCTGATTTTAATAGCTTTAATAATAAGGTAAGCAGCCAGTGGACTGCCAATGGCACAAAACTTCATTATAATAATGGCAATATTGGTTTAGGAACATCAAACCCGCAAAGTAAAATTGATGTTGCCGGAAATGCGGTGATCGGGTCAACATATTCAGGAAACAATGCCGCACCGGCCAACGGATTGCTGGTAGAAGGAAAATTGGGAGTTGGCACTCCGGCGCCATCGGCATCTGCATCATTTGAAGTAACCAGCACAACCACTGGCGTTTTGCTTCCCCGCATGACCAAAGCCCAGCGAAACGCCATCGCCAGTCCTGCCGAAGGGCTGTTTGTATTTTGTGTCAATTGTGGCACGGATGGCGCTTTGAGCGTGTTTTCGAACGGTGAATGGCGAACCTTTTCACCTTGTATAATTTCTGCGCCGGTTGCCGGCAATTCATTGGTTGCTCCAGGGCAGATCATCTGGAACTGGCTGCCCGTTTCAGGCGCTACCGGATACAAATGGAGCGCAACCCCCGATTATGCCGCCGCAACCGATATGGGCGCAAACCTTTCAAAGACAGAGACAGGGATAATCTGCAATAATACTGTTACAAGGTATATCTGGGCATACAGCGGATGTGGCGAATCAGGAATGACCACGCTCGCGCAAACGGTTCCAGCCGCAGCTCCGGCAGCGCCAATTGCCGGAACCCATGTTCCAACACAAACATCCATTATTTGGAAATGGAACACAGTTGCCGGCGCCACCGGATACAAATGGAATGCCACTGATAATTTTGGAACTGCCATCGAAATGGTTGCCGATACTACAAAAGCCGAAACCGGACTTACCTGTGGCACGGCTTATACACGTTATGTGTGGGCATATAATGGCTGCGGGTATTCAGCTTCGGTGACGTTAACACAATCAACCTGGAGCTGCGGCACTTGCGGCTCCATCACCATTAACCATGTTGTAGGAACGGTAGCGCCGGTTACTAAAACAGTAACTTATGGCACGGTAACAAATATCCCCGGGGAACCTTCAAAATGTTGGATTACCCGAAATCTGGGCGCGAGCCAGCAGGCAACTGCCGTTAGCGACGCTACAGAAGCATCGGCTGGCTGGTACTGGCAGTTTAACCGGAAACAGGGTTATCAATATACCACAACCCGAACACCCAATACGGCATGGATAACTGCAATAGATGAAAACTTTGACTGGCAACCAGCCAATGATCCCTGTGCCCTGGAGCTTGGCGGTGGATGGCGACTCCCGAATTATACAGAATGGTTCAATGTGGATAACATCGGAAATTGGACAAACTGGAATGGACCATGGGGATCAGGATTGAAGCTCCATGCTGCCGGGTATCTCGACTACAGCGTTGGTTCGCTGTACGGCAGAGGCTCCTACGGCCTCTACTGGAGTAGTACGCAGAACAGCTCGGCCAACGGCTGGGACCTGGACTTCGGCAGTAGCTACAGCAACATGAGCACCAACTACAAGGCGTTCGGCTTCTCCCTGCGCTGTTTGAGAGACAATTAACTTTGATTTATTTGATCCTTTGACACTTTAAATTTTTATTTTTTTTATTTTTTATCCCACCGCGAAGCGGTCAAAAATTTTTAGAACATGACCATTTCATCTTTGTTTTGTGTTATTTTGCAATAAGATGCCATTGAAATTAATAAAGTTGAGTTTTTCGTATCATTGGGGACAAGTGGGGAGGACCGCTTACGATTTAGATTTACTAAAGATAAGGGGAAGATATCAGACCTTGTTGTTCAATATGAAATATTGATAATGGGCATTGGCGACCTGTGGTGAGATATGACTGTGCACATGGTTTTTTTCATCGTGATATTATTTCTTGTGATGGATCGAAAGACAAGAAAGCAATTGATGTACCTGATTTAAATTATGCGCTACTATTTGCACGTCAGGATATAGAGGACAAATGGGAATGGTACAAAGAACAATTCTTAAAATCAATTAAATATGACAAATAGGGAAAGAATTAAGAAGGATATTGCCATCTCTTTTGATTTTGTTGAGCAGGTAGTTGCCTGTCCGGAAATGTTGGAAAAAATACCAGATGGCAGCGCTATCCGTTTTCTTAATTCGGAAACCGGGAACCGTGAAAATAAGATAGAGAAAGGGAAAAATAAATATGTCAGGGTGAAAAAGCATTTTGAATTGCTTTGAAACATGACTATAAAGGATTTCATCGAAAAATCAGTAAAACCTTTCAAAATCTTCGTTGTAAAGGAGACCTTGTTCTGCGCGGTGTATAAGCAAAGCGCGTGACGCTTTGCTCATACACCGTGCAGAAGTATAGTCTGGTTGCCCGCCAATGGCGTAAATACCTCGAAAACTAACGAACAGAGGATGCTGCTGGCTAAGATATGGGAATGTGTTCTTTTACATGTTACCAATTGTAAAGCGGTAACTTTTTGTGTTGGAGCTGCCGGGTATCTCGACGACAGCGATGGTTCGCTGAACGGCAGAGGCTCAAACGGCGCCTCCTGGAGTAGTACGCAGGACAGCTCGCCGATTGGCTGGATCCTGACCTTCTTCAGTGGCAACAGCTACATGGACGGCTACGGCAAGGCGGCCGGCTTGTCTCTGCGCTGTTTGAGAGACTAAGTGCGCCCAGACTCACAATAAACGACATAGAACTAATACTTCCGGTAAATATAAGTGAGCTTGCTGTAAACAAGATGGTGGGCTGCAAACAAATTGAATCAGAATGGAGAGAAACGAGTTGTTATAGAAAAACAGAAGCCTCACAGAAAACCATGAAGAAGGTTTGGGCGGAATGAAAAAAAACTGTACATTTGAAAAAACGCACATCATGATACTTGAAAGAACAAAAGATGAAATTTTAGTCCGGCTTCCGGCTTATGTCGATCTGACTGAACTTCAAAACATGCTCGATTATTTGCAATACAAGGAATTGACAGCAAAAACGAAGGCCAAACAGTCCGATGTTGATGAGCTTTCAAAAGCAGTGAATTGTTCGATCATGGAAAAGGTAAAAATTCAAAGGGGTCATAAATGAAGATTGTAATAGATTCCAATATTGTCTTTAGCGCTATTTTGAACACTAAAAGTAAAATTGGGCAGCTCATCATTAATGGGTCTATGTTTTTTACTTTCTATACTGTTGGATTACTGAAGGATGAAATTTTCGAGCATCGGTCAAAAATTTTGGAATTGACCGGATTTACTGAAAATCAGTTCAATGAGATATATCAGTTGATTGCTGACAAGATCAGGTTCGTTGATGAAATTTTATTGACTGATGAAGAAATCTCCAAAGCATCTGATTTAGTTTCTGGCATTGATAATGACGATGCCATGTTTGTTGCGCTAAACAACCACTTATTGGCCAATTTGTGGACAGGAGATAAACAATTAATAAACGGACTGAAGAAAAAGGGATATTCACGGCTTTTTACAACTGATGATTTGTATCAACTATATTTACTCAGGCAAATTAAATCGAGAAAGAAAAAAAAGTAAAAATCTGGAAAGACTATCGCATTGACCTATTTCCTTTGGTAAAAAACGATTTCAGACAGACGAGGAGTCCATCATTTTTGATGTTGTACGGAATGAAGGGGTGGAAATACGTGTTTCCGGGGGAGGGGATTAAAACTCAAGGGGTAAAGTTTCCGGGCGCGGCAATAATGCCCAATCGGATTTATATTGCCAACCGTACCAAAGGAAATTTTTACGAAGCCATTCAACGGCAAAATGTAATTGCCCATCGCCATAAGCCAACCAAAGAAGAAATTGGAAATTTTCAAAGCAGCATGAACTCGTATCTCGGCATCATGAAGCATTACAGGGCATACAGGTTGCGAAAAGGAATGATATTTAGCATTTGTCGGTTTGGTGGTGGAACCTTGTATGTCTGCGGGGAGGGATTGCAAA
>JBAXRP010000341.1:0-4187 GCA_037131145.1 Bacteroidota bacterium | reverse complement strand
GACGAGGGACGAGGGACGAGGGACGAGGGACGAGGGACGAGGGACGAGGGACGAATGAGTGTGCAAAATAACGATGAAAATTGGTATCATGGGATTAAATTCGAAAGTATTTTGGTTTGGGGTGAATTTGGCTCAACCTGACATTGTTTCTTCCTAAATTTGGGCGCGGTGGAAAATGTTTTTAAATGCCACGAATGCATGAATGGATAACACTTTTCATTATGGGTGAATTTTTCAAATACGACGTTTTTCTCAGCCACAGCGCGAGGGAGCTGTTCGACGTCATTAGTGTCCGCAGCCGGCGGGAGCGAATCCTTGCAACGGCCATGGAAAAATCCAAAACACAGATGAGACCTGGAGATGGATTCTTTATTGACGGATTACCCGGATGATGCCCAAATCTATTACAAAAGAGGATTGGTCAACTTTTACTTGAACGACCGCCAGGCGATAGTTGCCGATTTTGTAAAATGCAGGGAACTTGGCTTTGATCAGGAGAAGGATTTCATCAGCAATGTGGTTTCGAAAAAATACCTGGTGAAACAATTTACGGGAAAGCAGGGCGATCAACTCACGCACGGTAAAGATTCTACCCAAATCGAAATCCATTGAAGGCGTCAACGAGATCTATTTTAAGACCACGCAAGATACCAGGAAAATACAGGTCGATCTTTCGGATAAATTCAAAATTCAAAAACAAGACTGATAAAGTCTAATCTTCATGTTTGAAATTTAGTGATTTATGTTTGATTTTTATTTGTCGTTTGTATTTTGCATTTTGTAATTTATGCCAAAAAAAAACATCAATTTCAAAATTAAGACACTAATTTCACGAAAATTTTTCGACAAGAATTCCCATGTTAATTTCGTGTTCCTCGCTCATGCAAACCCTCAACCATCTGTCCACACGCCAACAGCCATTCCTTTTTGCCATTGATTTTGATGGCTGGAATGGATTTGTTTTAACTCTGGATGAGGCTGCCAAACAAGGCATCTGTTTTAAAATCGGCGATCAACGGAATTATCAGGAAAGATCAGGAAAACGTCCCACCGCTTTCACTTTCTCCCCGGTGAATTTGAAAACCTATCAGAAAGCCTTTGATAAAATTCAGCATCATCTGAAGAACGGAAATACATATCTTCTTAACCTCACTTTCCAAACGCCTTTGCAAACCGATCTTTCCCTTGAAGAATTGTTTTACTCAGGAATGGCGCCATTCAAACTGTTTGTTCCCGGAAAGTTCGTAGTGTTTTCACCGGAACCATTTGTCACGATCCGGGATGGGATGATCACTTCATGTCCGATGAAAGGCACAATAAGCGCCGATGTTCCCGAGGCGGAGAAACGGCTTCTCGCTGATGACAAGGAGTTTTTTGAGCACAACACCATCGTTGATCTGATCCGCAACGATCTTTCTATGGTTTCAACCGGAGTGAAAGTTGACCGTTTCCGGTACATCGAACGGATCCACACCAACCGCGGCGATCTGTTGCAGATGAGTTCTGAGATCAGCGGCAAACTTCCGGCAGATTATCGTTCCCGCCTGGGCGATATCCTTTTCACTTTGCTTCCGGCCGGATCGGTGACCGGCGCGCCCAAGGAGAAAACTGTGCAGATCATCCGGGAGGTGGAAAATTATCAACGCGGTTTTTATACGGGAATCTTCGGGTATTTCGACGGGAAAACACTCGTATCGGCAGTGTCAATAAGGTTTATCGAAGAAATGCCCGATGGACTTGTTTTCAAAAGCGGCGGCGGAATCACTGCGTTGAGCGATATGCAGAGTGAATATGACGAGATGTTAAAAAAGATCTATGTGCCTGTTGTTTGAAACGATCCGCGTGGAAAATGGCGTTCCATTGAATGTTGTGTGGCACGAACTCCGCATGAACCAGGCGCGGGCGGAATTCTGGCCGGATTGTGGAAACATAGTGTTGGCAAACTTTCTGGTCGTTCCCGGGGAAATGTCATCCGGGATCGTGAGGTGCAACATTGTTTATGGAAAAGAGATTAAGGAAATAACCTTCAAATCTTATGAAAAGCGGATCATCCGGTCGTTGAAACTTGTTTCCTGCGACAACATTGACTATTCGTTTAAATTTTTTGACCGGTCACATCTGGAGCGACTTTTTGAATTGCGGGAAAATTGTGACGAGATCATCATCGTAAAGAACGGATATATCACTGATACCTCCATCTCAAATCTTATTTTTTTCAATGGCGTCCAATGGTTTACTCCTTCTCGTCCATTGCTAAACGGAACCTGTCGGCAAAGATTAATTTCAGCAGGTTTGGTTTCAGAACGTGAAATTACAATTGATGATCTCACAGAATTTATCGGTTGTAAATTGATCAACGCCATGCGCGATCCTGACAAGGAGGAGATGATCAATATATATGTCTGCTCAATTGGCAGGTTATTCTCAACAATACCATGAAACCAGACTGGTTTTTTCCTACTTTTGACGAAATTTTCCGGAATGGAATGTAAGAAGATTTTATTCTCTGATCATATAATTTCTCAGATGTTCAAACTTGAAATTTCTATGAATGAAGTGAATGTCGTTCTGAACAGTGGCGATATAATCAAAGAATATCCGGATGATAAACCATATCCCGGTTTTCTATTGTTGGGATTCAGCGATCATAGACCATAGCATCCTGTTGTTGCAAAGGACATGGATACTGAAACTTGCATTTTGGTTACAGTTTATGAGCCTGATAAAAATATTTGGTCCGCAGATTTAAAAATTAAAATGAAATAAAATGAATTGTGTCATTTGTAAAACTGGCGCCATGCAGGATGGTCAGGTGACAGTTACCCTCGAAAAAAATGGTTCTATCATCCTTATAAAAGAAGTCCCGGCACATATCTGCGATGTTTGCGAACATTATTATCTGGATCAGGAAATCGCAAAAGAAGTCCTTAACAGAGGGAACCAGGCTTTTATAAAGGGGGCGGAACTTGAAGTATTGAAATTAAAAGTAGCTTAATGTAACCGTTTAAAACCAAATCTCATGAACCACTTAAGAGCATTGATTATTATCCTTTTTCTGGCAACTTCAACGATAGTCTCCGCACAGGAAGAAGAACCGGCAAAGTCAGAAACAACCGCCACAGAAAACCAACAAAAAGAACCTTCGCTACAGGTTTTCAGCAAATTTGATTTTGTCCCAGGCGAACAAGTGTTCTTTTTTGACGATTTCAGCTCCGATAACATCGCGGATTTCCCTGCCCGATGGAATACCAATAACTCAGGCGAAGTGGTAACCATTGGCGGAATGCCTGGAAAATGGTTCAAAATGAACACCGGCGGCACATTTTACCCGGAAATTGGGAAGGTTTTTCCTGATAATTTTACCATCGAGTTCGACATGATCGCTTCGTTTAATCCCGAGCCCGGCTGTTTTCAGATTGACATGTATAAAACCGGCGCCCAGGAGCCCATGGACGCCCTCGTTCCGGGAGCAGGGGGAGGCGCATTACGCATGGAAGGCTACTCATTGTCAATTTTTAACTGGCAGGATGGCGCTTATGGTGAGATTTCGAATTCGAAGGATAACGAATTTTATCGTACCCACAGCAATAAAAAGGTCAGGATCTCCATTTGGGTTCAGAAGCAAAGAATGCGTTGGTACGTTGATGAAGTCAAGATTTTTGATATCCCCAGGTTTTTTCCCGCAGGGATCGCCATGGACCGCATCCGGTTTCCTTTATATGGATGTGACGCTGAAGGGTACCAGCCATTTATTGCCAATTTTCGCGTGGCAGTTGGCGCCCCCGATATGCGCAACAAACTGATCACCGAAGGTAAACTGGTCACGCGGGGAATTACTTTTGATTCCGGTTCTGATAAAATCAAACCCGAATCAAATGGGACACTTAAAGAAATTGCCAACATTTTGAAAGAAAACCCGGACATCCGCGTAAAAATTGTTGGACATACCGACAGCGACGGCGATGATGCATCAAACATGACTCTGTCCAAAAAAAGGGCTGCGGCAGTCAAGGCGGCTTTAACAGATCAGTTTGCGATTGATGCTTCCCGTATGGAAACCGACGGCAAAGGGGAATCCCAGGCAGTTTCGCCCAATACCACACCCGAAGGGAAAGCCAATAACAGAAGGGTGGAATTTATCAAATTGTGATTTCAGGTTCCAGGTTCAAGGTTCAAGGTTCCAGGTT
>JBAXRP010000340.1:0-4188 GCA_037131145.1 Bacteroidota bacterium | reverse complement strand
TATTATGGCATCATGGAAATGAGCGGCAACGTATGCGAGCGTCCGATAACAGTTGGGAATGCAACAGGCCGTAATTATACAGGCAATCATGGCGATGGTATGTTGAATTCATCCGGGTTTGCAGATGCTGCTTCATGGCCCGATGCAACCGGCGTAGGAGCCGGTTTCAGGGGCGGCGGTTGGTCTCAATCAATTATTCGGTTTCTGACCGAAACGTCGCTGTCCAGTATCCCGGTTCTACCCCTGCGGATAATGGCGGTCGCGGGGTTCGCACCCAACCGCCATTTACTTGCGGCATTTCAACCATCACCATTAATCATTTGGCATCCGGCGGGGTTGCCCCGGTTGATAAAACGGTAACCTACGGCGCTGTTTCTACAACGCTGTTTGGCGGGACCAAATGTGCCATTACCAGAAACTTAGGCGCAGCCACCCAGGCTGGCTCATCAACCGATGATACCGAAGCCTCTGCCGGCTGGTACTGGCAGTTTAACCGGAAACAGGGATATAAACACGATGGCACAACACCAACCCCGGCATGGACGATAACCTCTATCATTGAAACATCAGATTGGGTTTCTGTCAACGACCCATGTACCATTGAACTCGGCGCCGGCTGGCGTCTCCTTACTGATACCGAATGGGCAGCGGCAGACGCTTCCTGGAACAATTACAACGACACCTACGCATCAGTCTTAGCGCTCCATGCTGCCGGGTACATTAACAACGACGGTTCGCTATACCATCGAGGCATAAACCCATTCGGAGACTACTGTTGTAGTGTGCAGAGAGACGCCCTTACCTGTTGGAGCATGTACTTTGACCTTAATAACAGCTTTACGGCCTGGAGCGCCAAGGCAATCGGGTTCAACGCCCGCTGCATCAGAGACTTACTCCCAACTCTTACCACCACGACTGTTACATCAATTACCACGGCTACAGCATCTTCCGGCGGCAATGTGACCGATGATGGCGGGAGTACCATTACTGCACGGGGTGTTTGCTGGAGTACAACCGCAAACCCTGTGGCTACCGGCAGTCATACGACTGATGCAGGCACAACGGGAGTTTTTACAAGCAGTATCACTGGTCTTTCCGCTAGCACGCTCTACCATGTTCGGGCTTATGCTACAAATGCTATTGTCGCTGGATATGGGAGTGATTTGACTTTTTATACTACGGGTTGCTTTATTGCCGGAACTCAAATAAGCATGGCAGATGGCTCGGTTAAGAATATTGAGGATGTTTTGGTTGGCGACGAGGTGAAATCGGTAAATACTGAAACAATGGAAATCGTTACGGAAACTGTTACAAATACTTTTGCCAACCCGCCAGCCGGCAATCTTACAAAAATCACTTTCAGCAATGGGCAAACCAACACGAATACTAAAAATCATCCCTATTGGGTGATTGGCAAAGGATGGAGTTGCGTTGATCCGGCAACTTTCAGCGCTTCAAAAGTAATGAGCGCGGAACTTTTAACGGTTGGCGATCAATGCATGATTTTGGAAAATGGCAACTTTGTAACGGTAACCATTACATCTATCGAGGATCAACCACAAATAACAGCGCCAACATTTAATTTCAAGGTAAACCAAACCAACTGCTATTTTGCAAACGGCGTTTTGGTGCATAATAAAATTTAGCCAATATAATAGACATTCAAGGTTTTTAAAACCTGGAAGGTCTCAGTCCAATCCGGATAAAAAAAATTGACAATCCTAAAGAATAAACTATGAAAACGATGAAACTTACCCTCGTTATGCTACTTTTACTGCCGATCTTTTCAATGGCACAGCATTTTGGCGGCGTTGGTCGCGGAGATTACTCTTTGTCTTACACCGACCCGGTTGTAGTGACAGCCACCCTCGGAACAGCAGGTCCAACGGTTTATCTAACGTTAAAAACGGCTTTCGACGCTATCAATCTGGGTACGCACCAGGGAGTCATTACGGTAAAGATCAATGCCAGCATCACAGAAATTGCCAGCGCAGTTCTTAATGCAAGCGGAAGCGGGACATTGCCAAACCAATCAAGCTATACCGCTATCAACATTTATCCTACGGCGACAGGTCTCACCATCAGCGGCAACCTTGCCGCGCCGCTCATTGATTTGAACGGAGCAGATAATGTAACCATTGATGGCAGGGTGAATGCCACCGGCTCTGTAAAAAGCCTTACCATCGCGAACACCAGCGCCTTAGCTACGGTTGGCACATCAACCATAAGGTTTATTAATTCAGCCGAAAGCAATACCGTTAAATATTGTACTATCAAAGGATCATCTACTGATGGATCGGCAGGCGTTTTATTTTTCAGTACATCTACAGAAACATTTGGAAATGATGGTAACACAATTGATAATAATAATATCACTAATTCCGCTGACGTAAGCAGACCTGTAAATGCTGTTTATTCTGAGGGTACATCCGGCAAAGAGAATAATAACAATACAATAAGCAATAATAATATATATGACTATTTTAAAGCCGTTGCCATTGGATATAATCATTATACAACCGGAGTTTATATTTCCGGTAACTCAACTGCATGGTCTGTCACAGGGAATAGCTTTTATGAGACAACCTCTATTGTATTGGCAGGAGATGTAAATTATTACGGGATACTAATTTCCAACAGCACAGGTAATAATTTTATTATTTCAGATAATATTATCGGAGGCAATGCTTCAGGTAACACAGGTACCATGACAATAAGTTCATCCACAAATCGCATATTTACCGGTATTTATCTCCTCGTAGGTACAAGTGTTGCGAGTTCGGTTCAAAACAACACTATTAAAAATATTGCATACACATGTAATTAATTTACTGCATTTTATGGTATTAGTATTGAAGATGGCTTAGTGAATATTGGCACTATAACAGGCAACACAATTGGTTCAACTACAGGAACAGGGTCTATCATTGTTACAAATTCAACTTCCAATGCAACATCTTATGGGATTTATAACCGTAGTAGTAGTACGGTTGGTATCCAAAATAACAAAATTGGCTCCATTACAACTGTAGGATCGGCAACTTTTGCACATGATTTTAACGGCATATACAAATCAGCCACTGCCGGAACAACCACAATCAGTAATAATGTAATTGGCAGTAGAACAGAAGCCAACAGTATCAACGCAAGTTCTGTTGCAACAGATAATGCGCAAAGCATTTATGCGATTTATAGTGAAGGCGCCGGAGATATAAATATTACAGGTAATAGCATTGCAAATTTGACAAATGGCTCTACAAGCCCGAATACATATGGCGGTATTTACGGAATTGTAACTTATGATGGAACAAACACAATCGCCAACAATACAATCAGGGATTTGACGGTAGCAAGTAATAATAGCGGAATGGCTGCTATTTCATCTGTGATCGGGATCAGTCAGGTAAGTAGCCTGGAGGGACAAACCATATCCGGCAATTCCATTTACAACTTGTCAAACAGTTACCCTGCATTCGAAGGAAGCGTTATTGGCTTATATTATTCAGGCGGCACAGACGGCGTTAATACGGTTTCAAATAATTTTATTCATAGTTTATCGGTGGCAGGAACATCAGTTTACCCTGCCGCTATGTACGGCGTTTTATTGCAATCAGGAAATTCTACTTATTCCAATAATATTATCAGTTTGGGAGGCAACTCGAAAACTGACATTTTTGGCATTTACGAAAACTGTGATGCAACCAATATTACAAGTCTCTTTTATAATACAGTTTATATCGGCGGCGTTCCTACAACAGAATCCTATTCATCGTGGGCTTTCTTTAGCGTTGCGAATACAAATACGCGGATTATCAAAAACAATATCTTTGATAACGCCAGATCTAATAGTGGAACTGCATTCGGAGCGCATTATGCTGCATATTTTGATTATGGAACGAGTACAGATTTAACCCTTGATTATAACGATTATTACGCGCCAGGCGCCGGAGGAGTATTGGGTTATTATAATTCTGCCGATGTTACAACAGTTCCGCTGATAACAGGACAAGATGCGCACAGTAAAAACATTGACCCTGGATTTGCAAGCGCAGGGGGTACTTTAGCAGCCAATTATCTGCCATCAGGCGCCTCTTTGGTTGCAATTACCGGTACAGGTATTACAACCGATTATGCAGGCATCATAATCAGAAGCACAACCAATCCATCCATGGGAGCCTGGGAATATGC
>JBAXRP010000339.1:0-4194 GCA_037131145.1 Bacteroidota bacterium | reverse complement strand
TGACATGATTATAGATTGAAAAGATTGGTTTTGCAACCAAATCCCGAAGGGATGATATGATTATAGAAAACGAGTTAATGATCCTTCAGAACGATCAACTTGTTTTAAGCAGATAAGCTGTTAACAGTAAATGTTTTAATACTTGTATCTATGTTAAAATTCTTCACTTTCGCCATTTTGTCGCTAAGTTCCGTTATACTTTTCGGACAAAATCTCAACATGACTTTTACCGCTGCGGGCGCGTCGGATAAGGTTGACAGCGTTAAAGCCACCAACCTCAGAAGCGCCATGAGCGTCACCCTGCCTGGTAATGATACTCTTGTACTTGCCGTCACTGCCGGAATCACAACTCTTTCTGATGCAAACCATGGGGGAATCGTTTTCCCCAATCCTTTTTCAGGCATGACAACATTGGTGGCTAACATTCAAAAACCACAAACTGTTTCGCTGGAGGTATTTAATCTTGCCGGACAATCGGTAGCGCGGGGAGAGGCTTTTGTGCAACCTGGCTCCAACGCCTTTGCGTTGTCGCTATCCAAAATCGGGATTTATATGGTCAGTCTTACCACCAACATGGGAACAGAGGGTTTTAAAGTGATCTGCACAGAAACAACCGGAGTTGGAAATTCGATACGCCATGCAGGAATTGCGCAAGGCGGTAATCTTATCCCGTCTTTTAAAAATACAACTATTTACACTCTTGGATATTGGATTGGCGATATCATCCTTTACAGATGCCGGGGTGGTATTTATACAACAATTATTACCGATTCGCCAACTGCGTCAAAGAGCTATGAGGTAACGTTTGCTCCATGTACCGACCCTGACGGAAAGAGCTATGCTATTGTAAAAATCGGCGCTCAAACCTGGATGGCAGAAAACCTGGCATGGCTGCCTGCGGTGAGCGCATCGTCGAGAGGTTCGGAATCACTGAAGTATTATTATGTTTATAATTATGAAGACAGTGTTGTTGCAGCAGCAAAAAACACGTCGAATTACAAATTATACGGAGCGCTATATAACCGCACTGCCGCAATGAACGAAGGAGGCAAAAGTTCAGCTCCTATGGGAAGGATTCAAAGCGTTTGTCCCACCGGATGGCATTTGCCCGATGATGGGGAGTGGAAAATTCTTGAGAAAAGCCTCGGGATGAGTCAACCGGATGCAGATACTGTAAATTTGCGGAGTTCAGGAGAGGTTGGGAAAAAACTGAAGTCCTCCGTAAATTGGTTCGAGGATGGAAATGGCAGCAACCTAAGTGGTTTTACAGCTCTGGCAGGCGGCTATCGCAATACGCACGGCGGCTTTGCCAGTGTTGATAACTACTCGCTTTTCTGGACAGCCTCGCTCTCCGACACTCTTGCATGGTACCGAAGTCTTTCATACACTGATAATGGCGTCTCCCGGTTCACAACGCTTAAAAGTCATGGATTTTCTGTTCGATGTATAAAAAATTAAATTCATTAAGATTTTTAACTAACTGCTGATAATACCTCTGATTATCCCAATTCTACTGCGAATTCAGTCACAGGTAACGTTTCCTACTTCAATATTGAAAAGAAAAAACAAATGAGATACCCACTATTTTTAATGTTCGGACTCGCGTTTATTGTCTCCATACCTGTTAATGGACAGTTTGTTACGCTTGCGCGGAAAATCAAGTCAAAGCACACAAGCCAAACGGATGTTGCCACCGTAATGATTGACGCCGGTACATTCCGCGTATATGGCGCGGTAATTGATACTCTGGGTTCAGATCCTAAATTTGAAATCACCCGCAGAGATAATGCCGAACGATTTGTGGAATTTACCAGGGGAACATATAAGGTTTCTATCAAGGTTGATTCGTTGGCGATTGAACAGTCACAACTCACAGTCACTGCAGCCCATTCAGACAATTCGCCGAAACAGGCTACCGATATAGCTGTTGACGCTATTTTCAAAGTGTGTAACAAGATTGGCGTCAAGTGTACCCTTGACAAACCATAGATCAATCTTCATATTTACCCGTTTGCAGTATAGAAACCTGTCCCTTTGCTTCGGACGGTTCTTCCCTGTTTTCAAGCAGCTCCCTGATTCCCGGATAGGCGCTAAGAAACAGATAAATCCCAATGAAAATGAATACCAGCGAGATTATCAACGTAATATTATAAATGGAACGTGAAATCATATTCACCTGGTAAAGCGCCTGGACGAGTATAACGCCAAGCCATCCGCTGGTATGGTTTAAAAAACTGTAAAGACCTGAAATTGTTCCTTTGCGCGCAGGATCGAGGAACATGCAGTTTCTCATTCCGAGAATGGCAAGTCCGCTAAAGCCCAGCCTCATCAACGTCATAAAAAAGACGATTTCAACTACCGTGTGGCTTCCTTTGATTTGAAAATATGCCAGGCTCCCGGCAATGGATATTACGACCACAACAATGTTGAACAACATCACCTGGCGGATGGAAAACCGTTTTTCGAGAAACATTGTTGGAAATCGCCCCACGAGCATGCTTCCGGCGAAGATCAAGCTCAAAAGTCCAAACTGGGAAGCGGTAAGTCCCATATCGTCAATGAGCAGAAAAGATGAAAAGGCGAGAAAAGCGCCCTGAAGCATAAAAAGGGTGAGGATGATCAGGCTGATTCTGAAAAGCGCGGTGTTCAGGATGATCTCCCGGTAAGTCTTTAATAAAATGATAGGATTCAAATTGACCTTGCCGGGTTGTTTTTCTTCCTTCCGGTTTTTTATCAGAAATATGACAACGACGACGAACATGGTAAGAATTAGCATCAGCCAGAAATTCCAGCGCCATGAAAAGTAGTCGGTGACAACGCCCCCGAGCACAGGAGCAAGCATGGGCGCAAGGGCAACCAACAGGGAGAACCATGCCAGCCTGCCAAGCAACTCATCCTTTCCGGATCGATCGCCGATCCAGGTCTGTGCCGTGATGATGATCAGTCCGCTCCCGACGGCAAGTATAAGCCTGCCTGCGTCAATCATGTATATATTGACGGCAAAACCGCACAGCAGGTAGCTGATCATGCATGCAATGCTGCCATACATCAGCAATGTCCTCTTTTTTACGACGTCGGTCAGCGGACCGAGAAAAGCAAAACTCAGCGCCAGGGCTATCGTGTATAGGTTGATATTGAGCGTTGCCTGGGCTTTATCAATGCCGAACTCCGAAGCAATTGTTGGAAGGGATGGCAGGAAAATGTTCCCGCCCATCCGGGTAACGAGGGTTATAAAAAGAATAATTGCGGCAACGGCGCCTTGCGATATCCTGGTTTTACCTGCCATGACCAACATACTTAACAACGGCGCGGTAAATTGCCTCAAGCAGCCGCTGGAGATTTGATTTGCCCTTGTGGATGACGTGGAGACACCCCGGCATGGAGTTGATTTCGCCAACGATGTAACCATTTTCGCCAAACAGAAGATCAACCCCGCAAAGCTTCATATCCATTACCTTCACTACAGCTTTGGCTATTCTTACGGCTTCTTCATCCGGTTCCCACCAGGCGCCATTTCCGCCAACCGAAATGTTCGACCTGAAATCTTCGCCAGCAGAATTATCGCGCAAAACGCCAAAAACCACTTCGCCGTCGCACATAGTGATCCTTGCGTCGCGCCCTTTGCTGGTTGCGATAAACTCCTGGGCAAGAAGGTCGCGTCCGCTGTTTTTGCAATACAAATCCTGGATATTTTGAATTTCCGACCGGCTGTGGATCAGACAAACCCCTTCTCCCTTGGATCCGTCCGGAACTTTGAGAACCATAGGAAAACCAATGCGTTCAACAATCCAATCCAACCGGCTATTGGCATTTACCAGTATGGTTTTGGCTACCGGAATCCCTGCCTGGAGCAACTTTTGATAGGAGTGGAACTTGTCGAGGGATCCGGCAATATTCTTCGCTTTGTGCAACGAGAAAACATTCAGCATTTCCAACTGGCGAAGCAGGGCGAAATGGAAATAGCCTATCTCCTGTTCAAACATGCAGAGTGCGAAATCGGGCAATGGGCGATATTCGTCATGAACATGAATCCGGTTCAATTGATCGGAAGCTACCTCAAGGTCAATGTCTGCCATGTTTATAAATTCCAGTTTGAATGGAAGTTTCTGAAGATTACTTAAATCTTCAACGGAAAAGTAACCCTCGCCGGGCTTTTTGTCTGAGATGATCCAACCGTTTAGCATAGTAATTTAT
>JBAXRP010000338.1:0-4223 GCA_037131145.1 Bacteroidota bacterium | reverse complement strand
CGCCTGCGCCCAAGCCAATGGAAGTATTGGAATTTACCCAGTTATAAACAGTTCCAGGAACATCGCCTGAAATTGAAATCAAAGAGGTTGGCGAATTGTGGCATAAAACCTGGCTAATAATCGGGTTAACCGCAGGTATTGGATTTACCTTGATTGTGAAAGATGTGGCAGTACCTGTGCATGTGGTTCCTGCGTTTGTAAATTGAGGCGTAACTGTGATAGTTGCCGTTACCGGAGAAGTGGAAGTGTTGGTTGCCGTAAATACTGAAATATTTCCAGTACCGCTGGCAGCAATGCCAATTGAAGGCTGGCTGTTAGTCCAGTTAAAAACACTTCCCGGAGCATCTCCCGCGAAAGAGACCAGGCTGGTTTGAGTATTATGGCACAAAACCTGATTTGTAACCGGGTTGATGTTGGGTATCGGATTCACTGTGATTGTGAAAAACGTTGATGTTCCTGTGCAAGTAACTCCTGCATTAGTAAAAACCGGCGTAACGGTGATTGTTGCAGTTATAGGCACAAAGGAAGTATTTGTTGCCGTGAATGAGGCGATATTCCCTGATCCGCTAACGGCAAGACCAATGGAAGTATTTGAATTTACCCAGTTAAAAACAGTTCCGGGAACATTCCCTGAGAATGATACAACAGAGGTTTGCGCATTGTGGCACAAAACCTGGTTGCTAACAGAATTGGCAGTTGGAACCGGATTCACGGTGACATTTATTACAGTTGGAGCCATCGCGTCGCATCCATTTGGGTCGGTATAGTTTGCGCTAACCGTTTGCATTCCCGGGGCGTTCCAGGTTACCAAAATGGAATCAGACCCTTGCCCGCCGGTAATAATGCCGCCTGATGAAACAACCCAGGCATAGTTGGTTTTCCCGGTTTCTGTGGAATATGAAACGTCAATCGTTCCTGCGCAAACAGTGGCGAATCCTGAAATCAGCGGCACAGGTAATGGATTCACAGTCACCTGAAATGTGGTATCAACGCCTGTGCAATCGCCAATTCTTGGCGTAATGGTATAAGTTACAACCGCGTCGCCGGGTCCGCTATTTGTGATAGTATCGTTGATGGTAAGTCCCGACTGGTTTACCGGATTTTTAGAGATAACCGGTGTTCCGCTTGTTATTTGGTAAGTCCAGGTAGCGTCGGCCCCGGTTTGTGTAAACTCTAAAGTGATAGCAGCTTTATCGCCGGAGCAAATTGGCTTTTCCGGTCCTGGCGGTAAGTTGATAAACATTGGCGGAGGACCAACATTGATAGTATCGGTGATAGTTCCCATACAACTATCCTGTGAAAGCGATTCGATAGTGACAACATGAGGACCAATAACATTATAGGTGTGGGTAATCGTTGCATTGGTTGTTACTGCTGTAAAGGCGCTGTCGGTATCAAACCGCCATCTTCTCTTGACAATTGGCTGACTAATATTTGTGGTTGTTGAAATATCAGTAAAGGAGCTTGAATTTCCGACACAATTTATCACCGAAGAAAAATTGGCGTCAACCGAGGTAAACACAATATATTCAGCAATCCGCTGCACTGTGCATCCATTAAGCGCGGTTAGATCCAATTCAAACCGGTTGCCTGTGGCTGCGCCGGTAGCGGTGGTTATTGTACATGATTGTCCATAATAAATAGGCGCCGGCAAGGGACAGAGAATTGGATCTGCGCAATACGGGCCTGACCACTTATATTGTGCAAATCCGGGAGGAGCCGTCATTGTCACTACTCCTGAACCTTCACACCCTGCAATATCAATAGTCATCGAACTACAAAAAGCCGAAATATAGGCATATCCTTTATGTGCGGTATAACAGCAACCATTAACAGTAAAATCAATCTCAACTGTTTGATTAATCCAGGGGGATAAGTCCATGCCAACGGTTGTCCAGTCTTTCCAGTAATGTCCATTTGTTAATACCCAACCTGTGGTGCCTGGTTGATTGGCATAAACGTTATAATATCCGCAAACGGAATCCAGAACCAGACCAGTTGCAGGATCTTTAATTTCAATTGTTAATCTTGGTCGCTCATCGGGATCATGATCAATATCTTCCAAAACCGCTGCATATCGGTATATAAAAAAATTATTATTTGCCCCAACGGCAATTTGATACTTTAGCTGATCAATATGACCCCCACCGGAAATATCGCCAATTCTTGCAGTATAGGGTTCGCCGGGATAGCAAGTATTTAATAAAGCTCCAATATTTGGATCTGGGCCTCCCGGAGCTGGGATGATTACGAATCGCCCATTTGTCAAATTTATTCCTTGATTTTGATCGCAGGGAGGTATAGTTTGAGGTGGGCAACCGAAATTACCCCAACAGCCCGTCCAATTATCAAAATTTCCTAAAGAGAAATTTGAGTTAGCGCATGTTGTTGGAATTGGGGTTTGCCCTTTCACATCCGGGAAAAGACTAATCAAAAGTAGAGCCACGAAGAAAAAATAGTGAATTGGGATCCATGATCCCTTGCGGTCATATATTTTCATCTGAAGGAGATAAATGCGATCATCCTGATAGGATTAGGGTTTCAAAACAGATTCGATGTAAAATTACAACAATTTTCTCACCCTAAATTGGTGATTTTGATTTTTATACTCCCTCTGAATAAAAATGCTCGTATTCCGGCATTCTGGTATTACCGCCCCTGATAATCAACTAAGAGACAAGGCAAGCTGTAAAAGGTTGCCTGCCGAGACGATATTTTCGTAAGATGAAACAGGAATTCGCGTTGGACATTTAAACCCTGACATATCTTTCAAACGCTGTCAGGTTTAGCGTAGCAGTCAGATTTGTCAGGGTCTGGAAGACCTGAAATAACAAAGGAAAACGAGAGAGAGAGTCCTGATTTACAAACATAATGTTAAAGGTAATTTAAAAAGGCGTATCGCTGCCAATGTAGCAGGTAATTCCGGAGTTGATAAACTCATCGCGGATTTTAATAAGATTTTCCTTAACAGGAATTGAAAATTCAGTTGTGTAATAAGGTTTGCCGAGTAGATTGTATTTCTCCCTGCCAAGATGATGAACCGGCAGGATGTTTATTTCATTCCTTCCTGTTTCCAGAATAAAACTTGCAGTGGCGGCAATATTTTCTGCATCATCATTGAATCCCGGAACAACTGGCATTCTGAAGATCAAACGTCCGTTGAACTCATTCGCCAGTTGTCGCGCATTGGCGAGGATGCGTTGATGAGAAGTGAAACCGATTGAAGGATTGGAGGAATTAGTGATTGAAGGATTGGAGGATTGAAGGATTGGATGGTTTTTTGATTGAATTTTTTGGCAGCCGGATTTATATCCGGGGTCGGTCATTCTTTGATGTTTTTCCGGGTCAGAATGTTTCAGGTCAAAAAATATCCAGTCGAGATAGGGTAGGGTAGGTGAGATGTTTTGCCAGGCGACATTACCACACGTTTCAACAGCGGTATGAATGTATGAATCGTAACATCGTTTCAGTAAATTTAAAGTGAATTGAGGTTGCATAAAAGGTTCGCCTCCGGTGAGAGTGACGCCTCCCTCCGCACCCCAGTATTGCCGGTCGCGGCTGATTTGCTTGAATATTTCTTCAACAGAAAGATGATAGCCTGCAAGCCTCAGCGCGCCCGAACTACATGCTTTGATACATTCAAACGAAGAACATACGCCGCATTTGGGTTTATCAAATATCAGAATGTCAGCGTCGGATTTTATGGCGTCAAATGGGCATGACGTCACACAAGCCATATCGGAAGTACATTTTCGTACATTCCAGAGAGGTTCGGCGTAAGGTGAAATACCTTCGGGGTTCGAGCACCAGGCACATTGCAGGGAACATCCTTTTAAGAATACCAGAGTGCGGCATCCCGGACCATCATGAACCGAAAAGCCCTGGACGTCGAAAAGGATCCCTTTGATCAGTTCTGTCCGAGCCATTTAAAATCAGCGCATTTAGCGGCAATCATATCAGGATAAGCCAGTGAAATTTCCATGCACTTCCCAAGGTAATCGCGGTTTTCTGAATAGTTTGTGCAGAATTTGCATTTGGCGATTTTTTCAGCCTGAGCGCATGAAGCGTCATCAGGCAAAATTTTTTCTTTGTTCATTTTACACATTCCCATGAAAGCATCCACAGGAAGAAAGTATCGGCAATCTTTACATGTATAGTTCATAGATCAGGGTTTCAGGTTCAAAGTTCCAGGTTTCAGGTTCAAAGTTCAAAGTTCCAGGTTT
>JBAXRP010000337.1:0-4226 GCA_037131145.1 Bacteroidota bacterium | reverse complement strand
GTGGTTGGCTCTCCAACCATAAGCGATGTGAGGGCAATAATGATCGGAATCAGGAATCCTAAGAAGAGCGCCGTATCGCCCGACGACGACGGTCAGGCGAAATGTGCGGAGATATGGGTGGATGAACTCCGGCTTTCCGATTTTAATAAAACAGGAGGTTGGGCGGCAAATGCGCGACTTGCCATTGAACTTGCCGACCTTGGCAGAATTCAGTTAACCGGTAGCTATATCAGCGCCGGATTCGGGACACTTGAACAGAAACAGACCGAACGCCCAATGGAGTCGGTATTGAATTTCGGATTTGACGCCGATATCGAACTTGGAAAATTTTTCCCTGCCAAATCGGGGGTCAGAATTCCATTCCATTTCGACTATTCAATGATGACGATAAACCCGAAATATGATCCGCTGAATCCCGACCTTTTTCTTAGCGATGTGCTTAATGCGTACAGTAGTAAAGAGCAAAAGGATTCGATTCGCCAGCTTACACAAGGATATACGCAGCGGAAAAACT
Organism: Bacteroidota bacterium; assembly: GCA_037131145.1. GTDB lineage: Bacteria > Bacteroidota > Bacteroidia > Bacteroidales > FEN-979 > CAIVAT01. Next base: position 3,712 of record JBAXRP010000337.1, on the reverse strand, counting down.
TCAACTTTATGAATGTCAGGAAGGAACGAACAGGCGATAGAAAGCCGAGAATCTATGATATCGAGAATTTTAATGTCAGCTATGCCTATTCTGAAATTTTTCACCGTGATGTTGATATTGCTTATGATCTGAAAAAACGTTATACCGGCGGTTTTGGTTATAATTTTTCGATTCAGCCGAAAAATGTCGTCCCTTTCCAGCGGGTCAGATTTTTAAACAGCTCCAAGGCATTCGCGCTTATCAAGGATTTCAACTTCTACTATCTTCCGAAATCCTTTACTTTCAGAACCGATATGAACCGGGAGTTCAATCAGCGGCAATTCCGGAATAAAAGTCAGGCGATTGTGCCAATGGAGACATTCTACATCAAACGGTGGGACTGGACACGCACATTTGATTTAAAATACGATTTTGCAAAATCACTGAAACTCTCGCTGGTTGCCAATACCAATGCCTTTATTAATGAACCGCCGGGAATAATTGATCGTTCGAACCGCGACCAGGTTTGGAGTGAAATTTTTTCTTTTGGCACAAAGAACAATTACAACCAGGCTTTCAATGTTACATGGGATGTTCCTATCGCCAAGATTCCAATGCTCGACTTTATCAACGTTCAGGCTGGATACCAGTCCAATTATCGCTGGAATGCCTCTCCTATTTCCATTCAGCCGCAATTCGGTAATACTATTGAGAATGCCGCTACGAAGATGATTAATGGCAACTTTAACCTGGTGACTCTGTATAACAAAGTTCCTTACCTCAAGAAAATCAACCAGAACACTGGCAGAAACGCTGATAAACCCAAGACAAAACCTGCAAAGGATAAAAATCCTGCCGCCCAGGATAGTCTTAATATTTTAAAAACAAAGCCGGCAATTGGCAAAATACTTCTCGAAGGAACTCTCCGGTTTCTGATGGGAATAAGAACTGCAAAGATTTCCTATACTCAAGGCAGCGGAACGCTGATCCCAGGATTTAAGCCCGAGCCTGTCGCTCTGGGTAACGACTGGGGTAGCAATGCGCCTGGTCTCGGTTTTGCCTTCGGCGATCAAACTGATATACGTTCACGCGCTTCGACAAGAGGATGGATTACTTCCGATACCTTGTTGAATAATCCATACAATACAAAATTCAACGAAAACCTTACCGTCAGTATCAGCGTTGAACCCTTCAAGGATTTACGGATCGAAGTTATCGCCAATAAACAGTATTCGAAATCTCATACCGAATACTACAAAGCCAACGCCGCCGGCGATTTCAAATCCTATTCTCCGCTCGACATGGGCAGTTACACCTCATCTTACATAATTCTTTCCACAACATTTGATACCGAAGATGAATTTGGGAGATCTGCCACGTTTGAAAAGATGAAGCAATACCGGATTCAGCTTGCACAACGCTACGCTGCGGAAAACCCGAATTCGAAAACCATCAACGATTCAACCGGTTTCCCGGAGGGCTATGGACCAACCAACCAGGAGGTTCTCACCAGCGCGTTCCTTGCAGCTTATGCCGGTAAGAATCCGGGAAAGATTAAATTAACCGCTTTCCCGACTATCCCGCTGCCTAACTGGCGCATTACCTACGACGGGCTGGCAAAACTGAAAATCTTTAAAACCTGGTTGCGTACGCTTACGCTTACCCATGCATATTTGTCAACTTACAGCGTTGGCAGTTTCAACTCAAACATCAGATATGCCGAACAAAATGGCATGCCATCGGTGATGGACGATGCCGGCAACTACATTCCGCAGGCACAAATATCAGTAGTTTCAATTACAGAGCAGTTTAACCCACTTCTTAAAGTAGATTTCGGATTTATCAATAGTTTACTTGCAAGCGCCGAATATCGTCGGTCGCGCAACATGTCGCTTAGTTTTGTAAATAACCAGGTAACAGAGATAACATCAAGTGAGTTTGTGGTAGGATTGGGCTACAGGTTAAAGGGTATCCGCTTCAATTTATCCGGTATGCTCGGAGGCGGGAAAAAGACCAGAACCAGCAGTGATTTGAATTTGAAACTTGATTTCAGTATCCGAAAAAATAAGACCGTTCTTCGGCGGGTTGACCAGGATATTAACCAGATTTCGGTAGGACAGCAGGTGCTTACCATCAACTTCTCAGCCGATTATAACCTCAGTACCAGGTTTAACGTGCGCTTCTATTTTGATAAGGTTATTAATTCTCCTTATGTTTCCAATCAGTACCGGACTTCCAATACCAAAGGCGGTATCGCTCTCAGGTTTACGCTGGCGCAGTAACCTGCAAATCCTCTCCATAAAACAAGCTCCTAAAAAAATTACTTTTTCAGTTAACTTAAAGAATTTTTGAGCTTGGTAACATCAACGATGCTTCCCGTACACAACCGTTACAGGAGTTGAACCGATTATTAACAATTGTCGATCTGTTTTAAAGTTTTTGTAATTCACTTTACAACCATTTTACAATAGAATTGCAACTTACGCAGAGGTTCTCTTAATAATTTTGAGGTCAAATTAATTGACGGAAAATTTATTTGTTAAAACTCAAAACCTTCAACAAAATGACAACCTCATTGAACCTCATCCAAATTAACCCATCACTACTCTTGTGGTTTACAATCATATCGGAGCGCTTGTTCTGCGGAAAACAATATCTCAGCCTTCGACTGATATGGATATTAGCGAATTACCAAAAGGCGTTTATATTGTAAAAATTACCGGCGAAAGCGGTTCATTTCATCAAATACTTGTAAAAGAATAATTCATACCTGTAATGTTAAAACCAATACCCCAGATTAAGAAAGAACATGGGTCCGGGATTCAAATTTGACCCCATGATTGAAAATTCAAGCGGACCAATAAAACTGTCGTAGCTCGCTGTGACGCCATATCCTGCCAGGAAATTACCCGGATCGAACAGTTCGTCAATACCCGGCTCTGTAGCTCCCACATCGGCGCGAAAGTTACCATACAGGTTGTTATAAACATTGCACTGCAATTTCATCCTGCCAACCAGCGAATAAAATCCGAATCGCTGAACGAAATTAAGTCCGGTGAATGGAACAAAGATGGATATGTAATTATCAGGCGTTAAACCGCCCAGCCCGAACCAATGTTGTATCGGGGGAATCTCATCCTGTAGAATTGCGCCGGCAAAAATACCCGGCTGAATAACAAAACGTCGGGACAAAGAGATGTTGTTATCAAATTTCAAGTGGCTCCGGGCAACCAGTTCGCCCAAAGCAATGATTGAATCGTATTTGTCGAAATCCATGATACCGTAACTCATCTTGAATTTCACCATCAAATTGGTCAAGCTGTCGCCGATTTCATTTGCGCGGATTCTCGAAAAAGAGAGGATCTGATTCAGCACGGCGGGAATGGATGCGAGTTCCGCTCGCGTCTTGAGCAAGCCAGTCTGAACGTCGCCACCAATAATAATCTCCGCGCCCATCGCCTTCACCTCCCTTGCGGGGTAATTATTGACCACACCGCCGTCAACGAGGTAGTAACCCTCATATTCCGTTGGGGAAAAATAGCCAGGTATAGACATACTGGAACGCACAGCCATCTGGAGATATCCCTTGTTGAGTATCACCTGTTCTCCGGTGAAAAGGTTTGTTCCGATAAACAGAAACGGCGTCTGAAATTTGCTGAAATCGTTTATTTTGTAAGCCGGTGAAAAGTAATGATTCAGCAGAAGGTTTATCTCCTGTCCACGGTACATTGAA
>JBAXRP010000336.1:0-4298 GCA_037131145.1 Bacteroidota bacterium | reverse complement strand
TCGGACTCAATGTTGATTAAAGCAATTATTGTTTCAATATCTTTTTCGTTTGCTGTGAATTTCCATTGATTACCCTGATGAAATAAACCCCTGATGGTTTCCCTGATAAAGAGAAATCGCGGTTTGAAAAAGCATCGGCTTCTGTTTGCAGAATTGGTTCGCCCAAACTTCCATAAACAGTGATATTCGATTTGCCCGGATTATCATTTCCATTGAGTTTAATCCTGAAAATACCGGTTGTCGGATTGGGGTAAACGTTGAAAAGATCCCCATTTTCCCGGATGTTCTCATCTTCCCCAATCGCAGTCGCCACCAACGGCGCAACAGGCTGATTGCAATACTGAGCGTTGGGGGTTATATAACCGTGCATATATCCTCCGGCGTTTACCTTTGCTCCGGGCAGATAGATTATATTCTGACCCGCAATCATAGTGGCGCTGCCTCCCGGCATCACAACAAAGATCGTACTGCTGCCCGCAACGGTAATGGTTTGCAAAGCGTTGTAACAATTGGAGACTCCGCTTAGGATAGTAATTCCCTGAAGGGTCAGGTTTGTCGGGATCACCCCGCCAACAACAACCTCCATCGCATCGCTGCCAACGCATCCGTTGTTTGCTGTGACAGTAAGCGTATAAGTGGTTGTAGTTGCAGGCGATGCAATAGGATTGAAGATGTTCGGATTGTTTAACGACCCTGCCGGCGACCATAACCATGTGTAAGGCGTTGTGCCGCCGGTTGCCGAGCCATTCAGTTGAACCGATGCGCCTGTTTTGATCATATCAGGACCGGCGTCAACAATCAACGCAGTTGCGCCAACACTGATGTTGCTGGTATTATAGAATGAAGCGATGACCAATCCGTTTGGGTCGGCGTATTCACACGCGCCGGTGGTTTGCGTATCCCATGAAAGCGTGGTGGAAATCCCTGCATTTGCCCTGAAACGGTATTGAATCAATACGCCTGCGCCAATGTTGGCGGCAGTGGTTGAAGCCCATGTCATCATAACCTTGTTACCGGAGCGGTTTACCGCGAGTAATCCTGTGGAAAGTCCGGCATTTACTGATTGATAGCCCTGGTAGCTCATCTTGGCGGTGTCGTAAACCAGCGTTAGCGAAATACTTCCTACATTGCTGCAATTTGTTACATTGATGGGAATACTCAGATTTCCGGTGCAGGAGGCGGCGACAGTTCCCGGCGTGGTTGTTATTGCCGCCTGCGTTACGGTTAACTGCGCCGGGCTCGACGTTACCGAAGGCGTGCAGGTTCCCGAAACAACGCAGCGGTAAAGGTAGCCGGTCATTGCGGTTGCAGCCGGATTGATGGTTAAAGTTGCCGCGTTGGCGCCTGAATATGGAGCCACATTTGAAACGTTTGTCCAGGTAGTTCCGGCATTCGCGCTCACCTGCCAGCCATATCCAACGCCTGTTCCGGTTGCTGTCACCGAAAAGGTTGTACTGCCGCCCGCATAAATAGTTTTATTTACCGGATGAGTCGTTATTGCCGGAGGTGTGTTGATGGTGGCATTACCGTTTGTCCAGGTTGAAAAAATCACAAGTCCGTTGATGTCGCTGTATTCGCAGTTTCCGGCTGTTTGCGTATCCCATGTAAGTGGGCTTGTTCCGGGGATGCCGGTGAATTTCAGTTCAAACAAAACGCCGCCGGTTGCAATGGTTGCCGCGGTTATATTCGACCATGTAAGATAAACTTTTCCTGCGGAAGCATTGTTGACGAAACTTCCCCCGGAGAGAGCTGCATTGAGATTCTGATAGCCGGTGTAAGTCAAAACCGCAGGATCGAAATTCACTGTTAGCGAAAACGAGGCGACGCCAATAAAATCGGTGACAGTAACAGGCACAACAACCGTTCCCGGGCATCCGGTTACAGACCCGCAGGTTGTTAAAACATTCGGCAGAACCGTAAGAGTGGCAGGATTGGAGTAAACCACAGGTAAACAGTTTCCGGTTATCTTGCAACGATATTGGTAACCGCTGATGGCAAGTTGCGCCGAAGTGATGGTCATGGTGGCGGTAGTCACATTTGAATAGTATCCGCCATTCGTCAGATCGCTGAAGCTTGAACCGCCATTTGTACTTACCTGCCACAGATAACCCGCGCCGGTTCCGGTAGCGGTTACGCTGAAGGTGGTGTTTTGTCCTTTGGCAATGATCTTGTTTGTGGGATGGACGGTAACGGCTGGTAAAGAGTAAATTGTTTCATTGCCGTTTACGAATACCGAAGTAATCAGCGATCCGCTAAGTGCGGTGTATTCACAATAGCCTTCGCTGAGAACATCCCAAACCAGCGGGCTGGTTCCGGTTACGGCTGTAAATTTTAGTTCTACTATCGTGCCGTTTCCAAAGGACGCTGCCGTGGTTGACGACCAGGTCATATAAACTTTTCCACCCGAAGCATTGGCTACAAATGTTCCTCCCGACAAAGCAGGGTTCAGTGTGCGGAATCCTGTATAGGTAAGACAAGCTGTGTTATATGAAAACGTTAGCGAGAAGGCGGCTACTCCCGTGAAATTGGTTACTGTCACCGGAACGATGGTATCTCTGGGGCAAAAACTTGCCGTTGGCAATGTTGTGGTGATCGGATTGATTACCGAAAGCGTTACCACATTGGTGTAAGTTACCGGAGCGCAAATGCCGGTAAGCCGGCAGCGATATTTGTAGCCGTTGTAGGTAAGAAGCGCATTGGTAATATTCAGCGTTGGAGTTGTTACTCCCGAATGAGGCGCAACGTTGGTCAGATCGCTCCATGTACTTCCGCCATTTGTACTCAGTTGCCAAAGGTAAGCCAGCCCTGTTCCGATTGCCGAAACGCTGAACGAAGTATTCTGCCCTACCAGCGCGGTTTGGTTTGCCGGCTGGGTGTTTATCACAGGCAACTGGTTTATTGTCACCGTTCCGTTGGTAAATGTGGCTGGAAGGATATTTCCGTTCACATCGCTGTATTCGCAGTTTCCCGATGTTTGCGTGTCCCATGAAAGTGTGGTTGTACTGGTTACGGCGTTGAACTTTAGTTTTACCAATGTACTATTTCCAATGTTTGCCGCCGTTGTATTTGCCCAACTTATCACAACCTTGTTGCCGGTTGCATTGATGATTAACATTCCAACGGTGAGAGCGGGATTGAGATTCTGATAACCGAGATATGTCAGCTTGGTATTATCGAAATTCAATACCAGCGAAATAGCCCCGATTCCGTTGCAGTTGGTCACATTAATTGATACCAGCGTATCGCCGGGGCAGCTTGTGACTGACCCGGCTGTGGTGTTGATTTGCGCCTGGGTTGAACCAACCCAGGTCGCCATCAACAGTAGTAGTAGTATTTTTAAAATCAGCGTCTTCATAGTCCAGAGATTTTTAGTAGGATACCACTACTTTAATCATATCTGAAAGTGAAGTTCCGTTGCCGGAGTTTGTAAGTTTCAGGAAGTAAATCCCCGGTTTAAGATTTGAAGCGGAAAGTGTGGCTTTATGATTTCCGGCAGAAAAATCAGCGGAAATAACTTCCATCACCTTATTGCCAATCATATCAATCAATACAATCTGAATGTTTCCCTGATTTTCCAATGAAAACGAAACCACTGAATTTCCTGTAACCGGATTGGGATAAACCGATAAGCCGGTGAGATTTTTTGCCAACTGGATTCCTGTAATTGTAGTGTTGATTGTTGGAATAGAAACAACAGCCATGTCATTTGGAGTTGCCGAACCATCGGCAAATTCTGAATCTTCGTAGAGATCGAGGGCAATACCGGTTGTTAGTCCCGACAAATCTTTTGCCTTCATTTTGAGGATGACCACAACTTCATCGTCGTTTATATTTAATGGATTCATATCGCACCAGCCCATGCGGAAAAGTCCGCCGGTAGCTGTCCATGAAAATCCGTTAACGCCGTTGGCAAGCTGAGCGCCGGTAATTTCGAGATTTTGCTCGGGATAGTAGAATCCGAGCGATATGGCGCCAAGCTGCATGCCGGTTTTGAGTTTCACCGGGAAATCAAATTCGGTGAATGATTCCACAAGCAGCGAGCCTTCGCGAACCAGTCCGACTGATTCAGTACTCTTTTTTGCAGGGGCATAGCTGGCATTGACGTCGCCAAAGCAGATCATTTCGAGGTTGTTTGTAACGGCGCTGCCATTCACTATCAGGGTGTCGGTGTTATAGAGATAATCCCCGGCAGGGAAAGAGGTAATGAGACCTGAGTAACGTTTCATTACGAACAGCGCGTCGGTGCCGTTAACGGAGTGGCTGTAGTTAACGTCGGCGGCGGCGAGTTTCATGCCGGT
>JBAXRP010000335.1:0-4305 GCA_037131145.1 Bacteroidota bacterium | reverse complement strand
CCACAAAAAGATAAATAAATCTGCCATTGGCCAACTTATAACTGTCATAATAAATCACCCTTTTTTCAAACAAAAAATGGTTTTTACTTTTTGTCAAATTTTCATATTTATTGTAGTCTATCAATAGACTGTTCCGGCGAAGCGGCACGATGTAATTCAAGTTTTCATTTTCTAAAAACAGCAAGTTTTCTTCCGAAAAAAAACCTTTGTCGGCAATTATGATAATATCTTTAAAACTACTCTCTTTTATAGTGACAGTGAGCATTTTGACATCTTTTATGTTGCCGTTGAACAGTCGATAATAAGCAGGCAAATAATTGATTGGCGAATAAAAATAAAGTAAATTGAAAATGGGTTCGTAGCTTTTGTTTTTGCTTAATCCCGTGAATACCCTTGTCAAGTTATTGGAGTAAGAAACGATAGATGTGGCATCTATTAAAATGTAGTTTTCGCTGCCTGCTATATGCTTCATATAATCGGTTAAAGGTTTTCTATCGCTGCCCAAATCTTTTATTAATTGGCTAATTGCTTTCGCAGATACGGTTACATTTAATTGCTCGCTCAGGCAACTTTTTTTGTAATAATAATCCATGTTTTTTAATGGCGAGGTGTGCAAAAGCCTACAATACAATGCTACCAACATCCACTCCCATTGCTCAGGAAAGTATTGTTTTAAAGGGTCAAGTATATCCTTGCAATAGGATTGGATAAATGCGCTAAGCCCATATTCTTTTGTGGTGATGTTTTTTATATGTACACCGCTATATGAGCGAGACACTTTCATTTTTTGTGCTTCCAAAAAACCTTCTGCCTCCGTGATGGCTCCCAGGAAAATTCCGGTTTTTTTTCTACCCTTTTTCTTCACCTTGTCATAGTACGATGACACTTCGTAAATATAAAACTTGGTTCCAAATTTCCTGATTTCCGTGCCAGGTTTTCTGTGCTTATCTACCCAGGTTGGATAGGTTGATTCTTTTTTTTTCAAATAATCCGTATTACGGGATACAAAGTAACGCAAAAAAATCACACGACCTAATGGCAGTGCAACTTTTTTTAAAAATTATATTCCGTAGGAAATAGAGTTACAGGTTAATGTACCTGTTGCCGCCCGTTGGTTTTGTCGTCAGAAATTTATAGCGATTGTAGGGTAAAACAGAAAGTTCACCATAAAGCGTGTTGTTTGAGATAACGGGTTTGGAAAAATGCCACGCTTTATCTCTTTGGTGTAAAATAATATACTTGTTCAGGGAGTCGAACTTTTTCACCTCGTGAGTAGTAACCATGGTTACGGTTTGTACTTTATAATAGTATTTGCACCCCTGAAATGAGATCGCAAAAAGTAGCGCAATGGCAATGCGCACTACTGACATTTGGATCAGTTGTACTTTAATTTTTTCATGGCGTCTGTTGTTGATTAACAGTGTAAATATATGGCAGAAAGCTGGTTAACCATAATTGCTTTTTTCGTCGGACGCGAAATTATTTGCGAAAAATCCAAAATCAAAGTCTATCAGTAGCAGGCTCCAAACAATAAATGCAAAATCAATCTGATAAGATTCTTTTTTTGCATATATGAAGAAATTTATGTCCCGATTAAATTGTCCGGCGTCAAAATTTTCCCGGCTTCAACCATCCTTTTACCCATAAATCACACAAAATAAACTCCAGTGGCAAATGGCAAAACGTTTTCTAAAACCTCTTTGGCGCAAGGTAAACCCGGCAGACGTCGGTTGACATGAGGAAAAGTTTCCAGTTCAGGGAGGCTAATCAGGGAATAATCTTTATCGAATACATTATCGGCAAAAGCGGAGACGGTGACTTTGACAGCTTTAATTATCTTCAGCAAACCATTCAGCGTAAGAGGTGGCGGTTTCACGCAAACGCAAGCTGAATAAAGTAATTGCCGGTGGAAGTAGTTTTCTGATCCGTTCTGCCAAATCAATCAAAATATTTTCACTGGTAGGTTGGTATGGAACCAAAAGAACGTTGGAAAATGGCTCGCCTGATTGCAATAAATCTTCGCCGCCCATTGCAGAATTTAAAACCAGGGCATGATCGAATAGTTCAATAATCTCCTTTTTAATCATTCGCTTCAGGTCGCCAAAATCAATAACCATCCCAACTTTTGAAGAATTATAATCCTGACACGGCGTTCCTGTAATGGTGACAGACAATTCATAAGAATGTCCATGAACATTCCGGCAGGGACCATCATAACCCTTCAATGCATGCGCCGCTTCAAACCGGAATTCTTTGGTAACTCTTATTCGGCTCATAAATGTAAATTAGGCAATCACAATTCAGTTCAGGAAAAAATCAGGTTTACTATCAGTTCCAACCAGTGGGCGTCAGTTTCGTCAAATGAATTGAGGGATTCACTGTCAACGTCAAGAACTCCGACGATTATGCCAGTTTGATCCCTGACGGGGATAACGATTTCAGATTGTGACCTTGAATCACAGGCAATATGACCGGGAAACTGATGTACATCTGGGACAATGATAGTTTTCGCCTGGTCAATACCCGCCCAGCAAACGCCGGCATGTCTCTTTAAAATCTGGCATGCAAGCGCTCCCTGGTATGTTTTTACAATCAAATCGCCATGGTTAAGCATATAAAACCCTGTCCAGAAAAAACAGTCCATTTTATGATGAATTACTGCAACGACGGTAGCCATGCGGGCATCCGGATCATTTGTTTTTTTCACCAGCGTTTCCAACTGCTCATAAAGGCGCCGGTATCGCGCTTCTTTATTCATATTGATTTTGTTGATCAGGCAAGGTCGAGTGTAACGGTAAAATGCCGCATAATCGGCGCTTCATGGATGATTTTAAGTCCGCGACGGATGGTTTCGCGCCGATCATAGATATTTTTCAGCGCAACTGCAACCACATCCATGTGATTGTTACTATAAACCCTTCTCGGTATAGCAAGCCGCATGAGTTCAAGCGCAGGGTAACGGTTTTTACGGGTAATCGGATCGCGGTCGGCAAGGAGAGCTCCTATTTCAACGCTTCTGACGCCAGCTTCAAGATACAACTCAACAGCCAACGTTTGCGCCTGGAATTCTTCTTTTGGTAAATGGGGAAGAAACCTTTTGGCATCTACAAAAACAGCGTGTCCGCCTATGGGTTGCTGAACCGGGATTCCAAAATCCATCAGCTTTTTCCCAAGATATTCAACCTGCCGGATACGCGTTTCAAGATATTCGAATTCAGAGCCTTCATAAAGCCCTTGGGCAAGGGCGTTCATATCTCTGCCCGACATACCTCCATATGTGATGTAACCTTCAAACATAATATTGAAAACGCTTGCCTTAGTGTGCAATTCCTTACTCCTCATGGCAATGAAACCACCCATGTTGACAATCGCATCCTTTTTAGCGCTCATGGTCATCATATCGGCATTTTCAAACATTTCCCTCACAATCGTGCGAATTGATTTATCCTCGTAACCTTTTTCACGCATTTTGATGAAATAGGCATTTTCGGCAAACCGGGCAGAATCAAATAACACCGGTTTCCCATATTTGTCGGCAATTTGCCTGACCATCTTTAAATTTTCAAGTGAAACCGGTTGCCCGCCAGAGGAATTGCAGGTGACAGTTACAATGATAAATGGAATTTCATCTGAATGTTCATTTAAGACGGCTTCAAGTTTTTCAGGATCAATATTGCCTTTGAATGGATGGTCGAGCGTTGTATCAAATGCCTCATCAATCGTACAATCAATGGCTTGTGCCCTGCGAAATTCAATATGCCCTTTGGTAGTGTCAAAATGCGAATTACCCGGGATGATGTCGCCCTCTTTTATCAGAACAGAAAACAGAACATTCTCGGCAGCCCTTCCCTGATGAGTGGGAAGAAAATGTTCAAATCCCAGAATGTCATGAATGGCATTTTTCATCTTGAAGTATGATGTTGCGCCGGCATAGCTCTCGTCGCCAATCATCATTTCCGACCACTGTTTATCACTCATGGCGCCAGTGCCTGAATCGGTAAGCAGATCAATAAAAACCTGTGTGCTTTTTAACCTGAATAAATTGTAACCGGCTTCCCTTATCCAAGTTTCACGTTCCTGACGGCTGCTCTTACGGATCGGTTCAACCATCTTGATTTTATACGACTCAGCAAATGGTAACTCCATAGCGCTAATATTAAATGATTGCAGCAAAGGTAGGATATTTTTTCAAACATTTTTTTCGTAACTGCTTGTCTGTTTGCTAAAAATCACGTAGGTTTGCCAGCGATGTAAGCTGGTAAGCTGGTAAGCTGGTAAGCTGGTAAGCTGGTAAGCTGGTAAGCT
>JBAXRP010000334.1:0-4320 GCA_037131145.1 Bacteroidota bacterium | reverse complement strand
TAACGGTTTTAGATTCTTCCTGGGCAAATAAAGGAATTGCCTGGCATAAAACCAGAAAAAGCGCAATCAGTTTTGTTTTCATCGGATTGGTTTTGGTTGAATAATTATAACTCAATTTTATAAGTAATATTTTCAGAAATATTTTGTTTTAAAAGCGAAAACATTAAGATATTCGGTATTTTGTCATCACCGGTTCCCTCTATTCCGTGGCGATTGCACGGGAAATCACAATCTGCTGTATTTCGGAAGTACCCTCGTAGATCTGCGTAACCTTAGCTTCGCGCATGAGGCGTTCAACGTGGTATTCCTTCACGTATCCATAACCGCCATGAATTTGAACCGCTTCGGTGGCGACATACATAGCGGTTTCAGCGGCATAATATTTTGCCATTGCGCTCTCTTTTCCATAAGGCAGATGATTATCCTTGAGCCATGCCGCTTTATACACCAGATGACGGGTTGCTTCAAGACGCGTTGCCATAGTTGCAAGCTTAAAAGCAATCGCCTGGTGATTGATGATCTCTGTGCCAAATGATTTGCGTTCCTGTGCATACTTAAGCGCCCGCTCATAAGCGCCTTCAGCAATTCCAAGCGCCTGTGCGGCAATGCCGATACGACCGCCTTCGAGCAGTTTCATGGCGAATTTAAAGCCGAATCCATCCTCGCCGATTCTGTTTTCCTTTGAAACCTTTACATCGGTAAACATAACCGAATGGGTATCGCTGCTGCGCATTCCCATCTTGTCTTCATGAGGTCCGAGGGATATCCCCGGCGCATGGCGATCAACTATGAGAGCGTTGATTCCTTTGTGTTTAAGTTCAGGGGTAGTCTGTGCCATAACGAGATAAATGGAACCTTTGTCAGCGCTGGTAATCCAGTTTTTTGTTCCATTTAGAAGGTAATAATCGCCCATATCCACAGCCGTGGTTCGCTGAGAGGTGGCGTCGGAACCAGCCTCTGGCTCAGAGAGCAAAAACGCCCCTATCTTTTCACCTGACGCTAATGGACGAAGGTATTTCTCTTTTTGCGAATCATTCCCGAAATGCTCGATACCATAGCAATCTAGTGAATTATGGACTGCAAGTATAACCGCTACTGAAGCGTCGCATTTGGAAATCTCCTCAATTGCGAGCGAATACGAAATGTTGTCCATGCCGCCGCCGCCCCATTCCGGAGCAACCGTCATCCCAAGAAAACCAAGTTCAGCGAGGCGTTTTACATGCTGTGTCGGATAAATTCCCTTTGCATCGCGTTCAAGGACGTCAGTAAGCAGTTCGCGCTGCGCAAAGTCGCGCGCCGATTGCCGGATCATATTCTGTTCTTCGGTAAAATCAAAGTGCATGAGTGGTTGTGTTTATCCTGCCAAAGATAGAAAAATAATACTATTGATTTACACAGTTGATAGTTGTTATTACGGGGACAATAGCCCTAACCCGGAGAAATCAGAAAAGACAAAGGACAATTATTTGTTGATTGCATTTTGAATTTTTTAATTCATGCCCAAAAAAACATCAATTTCAAAATTAAGACACTAATTTTGTCCATAAAACTGAATTTTATGTCAAAGGAAATATGGAATACCCTGTATAGAGCCGATGAATATGTTTACGGAAAGCTCCCCAACGAGTTTTTCAGGTCTGAACTGGATAAACTGGCAGTTGGAAAACTTTTACTTCCCGCAGAAGGGGAAGGCAGGAATGCCGTTTATGCCGCTGCGCGCGGATGGGATGTAAGAGCGCTTGATCAGAGTGAAGAAGGACAAAAAAAAGCTTTACTTCTGGCACAGGAGACCGGCGTAAAAATCAGTTACGATATTTCGGATATTTTAACCGCTGATTTTCATACTGACGAATTTGATGCAATTGCGCTGATTTTTGTTCATCTACCATCGCTCAATAGAGTTGGCTTTCATCATCAGGTTTCCCGTTGGCTTAAGCCTGGTGGAACGTTGATCATTGAAGCTTTTTCAAAGGAACAGGCTAATTTTACCTCCGGTGGTCCGAAAGATCCCGACATGTTATTTTCAAGCGAAAGCCTTGCTGATGATTTTAAATCTCTGAAAATTCTGATGAACAACAAATTGATGGTATTTCACAACGAAGGAGCTTTTCATCGTGGCGAGGCGTCGGTAATTCGTCTTATCGCAACAAAACAGCTTTAAGCTGGAAAAAACATTCTTAATTCGATTGTTCGATTGTTCGATTGTTCAATCCCCAATACGAAAATAAGCGACACATTTATTAATAAATTCGATGTTCGCCGAGTTCTTTTCGCGCCTGCTCAAATTCGGCGATCATTTCATTTAAAATCTCCCCGGCTGGAAGAATTGAGGCGATAAGAGCAGCCGCCTGACCAATTTCAAGTTCTCCCTCTTCGGTATTGCCCTCGAACATTCCAAGTTTTGCCCGCCCTTTTCCAAGCAGTTCCTTTAAATCTTCGCTGGAAGCTCCTGAATCTTCCAGTTTATGAACCTGATGAAAAAAGGAATTTCTGATAAGCCTTACAGGAACTACCTTTTTCATTGACAGGAAAGTGTCGCCATCGCCTGCTTCCAATATTTTTTGTTTGAAAGCCGGGTGTGCCGATGATTCTTCGGAAGCCACAAACCGGCTTCCTACCTGAACCCCATCGGCGCCGAGAGCGATAGCAGCCAGCATACCCCTTCCCGTAGCTATGCCGCCTGCTGCAATAATCGGCAAATTTGTCGTCTGCCGAATCAGAGGGATTAGCGTCATAGTTGTGGTTTCCTCCTTCCCGTTGTGACCGCCGGCTTCGAAGCCTTCAGCTACAATGGCATCAACGCCGCTTTGTTCACATTTCAATGCCGATTTACCGTTTGCAATTACGTGAACTACCGTTATTCCATGTTGTTTCAAAACAGTTGTCCATTTTGCCGGATTGCCCGCAGAAGTAAAAACAATTTTTATACCTTCCCTGATAATAATATCCATCTGCTCATCAACACGCGAATAGATCAACGGTACATTAACGCCAAAGGGCTTGGTTGTGGCGTTTTTGCATTTACGAATGTGTTTCTCTAAAACAATTGGTTCCATAGATCCGGCGCCCAAAAGCCCCAGTCCTCCGGCGTTACTTACTGCCGCAGTTAGTTTCCAACCGCTGCACCAGATCATCCCTGCCTGGATTATTGGAAATTTAATACCAAAAAGGGAGGAGATACGGGTATTCATGTTGGTAAAATATTTTCGTAAATTATAAATCTCAAAAACAGATCGCCGGCAAAAATAAAAAAATTAAGGAGTTTATGAGCGCCAAAACCGTAAGTATATGTTGTTGAGAAATCAGACTTTACTATATTCGCCGAAAATCCAATTAACAGAGAACTTCTGAAACGAGAAGAATTTTCAATTAGAAACATGAACCAACGATTTCTGCTCAAAACTGCCATCGAAGCCTCTCTTAAAGCCGGCGAAGCGATAATGACAATTTACAGTCAGCCGGTAATCGAGGCTGTTGTAAAAGATGATCTTTCGCCGCTTACGCTTGCTGATCAACGAGCAAACGATATTATTTTGCGATATCTTGCCTCTACCGGAATTCCAGTTCTTAGTGAAGAATCGTTGAAGGAATCCTGGGAGGTTAGAAAATCATGGAATCAATGCTGGATTGTTGATCCGCTCGACGGCACCAAAGAGTTTATCAGGAAAAACGGTGATTTTACAGTAAACATCGCGCTTGTGTTTCATGGAAAACCAGTAATGGGTATTATCTTTGCGCCTGCAACTGGAGAAATTTATTTTGGTATGGCTGATTCAGGCGCGTTCAAAACCATCCTGTCATCTGAAAAAAGATTCACAGTTACCGCTGAAGAGGTTATCAGGCTCGCTAAAAGAATTCCTTTGCAGAATTCATCGTCAGATGCTTTTACAGTGGTAGCAAGTCGTTCACACCGTAATGCGGAAACCGATGAATATATTCGAGGTATTGAACAGAAACATGCCACGGTTAGCATTATTTCCCGTGGCAGTTCTTTGAAAATTTGTATGGTTGCAGAAGGTTCCGCTACGGTTTATCCACGATTTGCTCCAACAATGGAATGGGATACGGCAGCCGGTCATGCCATAGCCGCCGCCGCCGGATGCATGGTTTATAATCCCGCTACAAACGAGTCGCTGACGTATAATAAGGAACGCCTGGAAAATCCATATTTTATTGTCCGGAAAAATGATGAGAATGGTTATTGATTAATTAATTATATCACCCCTTCGGGGTTTAAAACGGGTCTTACAATGCTGTCTATAATCATATCACCCCTTCGGGGTTTAAAACGGGTCTTACAATGCTGTCTATAATCATATC
>JBAXRP010000333.1:0-4377 GCA_037131145.1 Bacteroidota bacterium | reverse complement strand
TAAATCCAAAATCCAGATTCGCTGCCATCCAGCATTGGGTTCCGATTAGAACCGTCGGGTATGATTTACCATCGCGGATATCGGTGAGGGTGTTTCCGCAAATAAATGCCGGGTTGGGGAGTACCAGGATGGTTTTCGATTTGCCGGCGCTACAGGCGACAACGTTTGTATAGGTGTAAATTATGGTTTTCAATCCTGTTCCGGCAATGGAAGGGGTGAATGTTCCGGTTAAGGAATTGACGCCTGATCCCGAATAGGTTCCGCCTAACGGGAGTCCGCCTTTGAGTTTGAAAGGCTTGGCATTGACCGTTGTCACCGTATCGAAGCATGAGGCGAAGCTGACAATTGGCGCAAGGGTTCCGCTCATGACGATCTTTGCAGAAGTCGCCGGGTTGCCGGTAACGCAACTCAGATTGGAGGTCATGATGCAGCTTACGGTGTCGTTGTTGGCTGGATTATAGGTAAAGATTGAGTTGATTGAATTGATTGAAATGATTGAGTTTACTAACCATTGGTAGGTGGGCATTGCCCCGCCATTTATGGCGGTGGAAGTGAAGGTAACTGCCGATCCGGGGCAAAAGGGGTTTGCTGATGCCGCAATGGTTATCCCTGCCGGTAAGTTTGCATTCACTAACATGGTGATTGGGTTTGATGGGGCAGGATTTCCGGATGCGCATGTTTCGGAGGATGACAGCGAACAGGTTACAACATCACCATTTACCGGCGAAAAGGAGAAAACCGGATTATTGGTTCCCTCGTTGGTTCCGTTTACTTTCCACTGGTACACAGGCATTGCCCCGCCATTTATGGTGGTGGAAGTGAAAGTTATTGTTGATCCCAAACAGAAGGGATTTGAGGAGGCTATGATCGTGACGCCAACCGGCAATATGGGGTTTACCATCATCGCGACTTCATTGGAAATTGCCGGGTTTCCAGAAGGACAGAAGACATTCGAATTCAAAGTGCAGGTAATTGTATCGCTATTGACTGGCATGTATGAATAATTCGGTGAATTTGTTCCGACAATCAATCCATTCACCTTCCATTGGTATTCGGGTGTAATTCCGCCATTGACAGGAATGGCGGTGAAGGTTACCTGCGTTCCGGCGCATACCGGGTTGGCTGAAGATGAAACTGCAACACTTACAGGCAGGATCGGATTTACGGACATTGTGATGTAATTCGAGGTGGCGGGATTGTTGGATGTGCAAACGGTGTTTGATGATGTCAACACACACTGAACAATATCACCATGGGCGGGGATATAGGTAAAAGCCGGAAAAATCAGCCCTGTGTCAACTGCATTGACTTTCCACTGATAAACAGGGCTGGCGCCGGGATTGACTGGCGAAGCTGTAAAAGTTACGGGAGCGCCGGCACAAATATTATTCATTGAAGCGGTGATTGCCACTCTAACCGAATCTCCCGGGTTTACGGTCACCTGATAATCGAAAGGATTTCCAGCACAACTGCCAATTTTCGGCGTAATATGATAGTTCACTGTACCAGCAGATGATTGGTGGTTGACCAGCGGCTGATCGATCACAAGACCCGAATCAATGGAAAAACCCGTGATATCTCCCGATGTCAGCGTGGGAATCCATGTGTAAATGGTTGCGGCAGTCAGGGAAGTTAGTGTGATCCCCGTGAGCTCCCCGGAACAGATGGATTTGCTGGTTGGGCTCGTTGTAGAAACCGGCGGAATTGTTGCCGAAAGTTGAATTGTATCTCTGCCAATGCACCCCAGATTGCTCGTAACGGTGACCATGTAAACCCCAGGCTGGGCAGTTGAATAGGTTTGGCCGGTCCCGATGTTGGGCTGGCCGGTTGTAAGGTTTCCCCAGAGGTAACTGCCTCCGGGAAACAATCCGGCATCAAAGGTTGTGGAGCTGCCCTGGCATACGATCCGGTCATTGCCCAACATCGGGGCAGGTTTGGGGTTGACGGCGACAACTGCCCAGGAGGTATCGGTACGCGCATCGTTGTGCCGCACATACAGTTGAACGGTATAGGTTCCCGGCAATAAATAAGTGTGGCTGGGGTTTGCCGATGCCGAAATATTCTTTATCCCGGATGCAGGGTCTCCGAAGTTCCATTGGATGGTATCAGGAGTTGGCCATATATCTGCCGAAAAATTGAACAATTCATCCTGACAGATACCGGTATGGTGAATATAGGCTTTGTATTTCTGAAGGAATTGGGGAAGGCCATCCCAACCATATTTTCCATTGAGATTGAGCGCCAGGCTTTGAAAATTGCATCCGGTTCCCTGAACATTGGGGTTGTTGATGGCGCTTAAAAAATCGGTAAAACAACATTTTACCCCATAAATTTTTCCGTCGGGAGCCATTTGCAAACCCCGCACTGCCTCATTGTCACCATACCCCAGAAATACCTGGCTTTGCATGAACTCCGCCGAATCGGTTTTGGTCGCGTCATATTGAAAAATGCCGGATGCTGTCTGGTTTACAGGTAAAATCTGGATCGGACCGCTGACATAAACCAATCTGGAGTCGGGTGAAAACTCAACATATTGAGGATAACAGGAATCGGCGCCGTGAACCGGTACAAACCTGAATAGTGGTGTAATTGCGCCGGTTTCTGAATTAAATGCACAAAATTCCGCCGCATGGTTATATTGGAAGTTAGTTACTTCGGTAAAATATGTTGAAATCAGTTTCGACCCATCCTGTGATATTTTCATTTCACCGGTATTTATTATGGTATTTACCTGAACCGTACCCGGACTGCTAACGCTCGTATTGCTTACGCCTGCTGAAGTCACAAGGCATGAAACAAAATCCTGACCAGGAACATTCCTTGTCACAATCCAAACATCTTTGTTGTTCTTATGACGTGTGCCATGAAGTCTATCCACAGCATTCTCTGCCCCGTTTACCGCAACGTTTTTCATCCCGGCAACAATATCGCCAAGACCGCCATTTAACCGCATATCAACAACAGAATACAACAGTCCTCCCTGAAAAGGAGCGCCGGAAAGTTGCTGTAATGTAAAAATATAGTAAATGCTGTCGGCGCCCGGCTTCTTTGCTGAAAATATTGGTTGAGGATAATTTAGACCTGTAATTGCAAGAGTTCCATTAGACATGATCTGATGATTTCGGTTCCTGACCCGGTACCCGTATGAATAAAACAACAGATTACCAAGTGAATCCGAAACGCTTATTGTAGCGTTGGAGCCAATTCCTTCCGGATTGTCCAATAGAGGGGTCGGCGGCGAAGTATTGAAATCAACTGCGGCTTGTTGTCCAAAGTACCATTTATTGAACTCCCCCTGGGAAAATCCAATGAAGGGCATCAACAAAATCAATCCGGTGATGAATTTGATTCTCACTATTATTTGGTTGAATTTATTTGTAAAGATAGAAAAACCGGGGAAAGGTTGACCCGCGGCAATTGTTTTTATGTAATTTTGAAAAAAACAAACAATGCTGACAAAAGATAAAATCAGGAAAACCATTGACGCCCTTCCCGACGATAGTTTTTCAATTGATGAAATTGTTGAAAGATTAATTCTTCTCGACAAGGTTGAACAAGGGTTGCAAGATATTAAAGAAGGACAGGTTCACTCAACGGAAGAAGTAAAGAAGAAACTGGAAAGATGGTTAAAATAATCTGGTCAAACAGATCACTGACCGACTTGCAGGAAATTGGGGATTATATTTCGAAAGATTCAGTTCAATATGCAAGACTTACCTTAGAACGAATCATTGGAACGGCTGTTATATTAGAAACGCATCCACTAATAGGTCGGAAAACTCCTGAAATTAATGACCCATCTGTTCGCGAACTCATTATCGGCAGTTATCGTTTGATATACAAAGTTGCTAAGCGCCAGAATATTTACGTGTTAACTGTACATCATTCGTCCAGATTATTGAGAAAACGATCAATCCAGTAAACACCTCGCCGCAAACGCATTTCCCCTGCTTGCCGGATACAACGAAACCGAAAAATTATGCAAATTCATCCCATGCGATATTGCCTTTATTTGCCCCGACGAGGTCGAAGACCAGAATATCGTCGCGAAATCCAGAAAGCTCCAGCTTGAGTTCAGATAGAATACGCCACTCCGCAATGCCTTGAATCCATTGATGATTGAATCCTGCAAGGGACTTCCGGCTTTTGAAGCGCCCTGGTAAAAATCAAACAATGTTGACCATTCGGATTCCGTTGGCACATGCCAGCCTGGCGGGCAAAGTCCCTGGGAACCTTCGGCGGTTTGGTAGCGCATGAGTTCGTCCCACTGATAATACGAAGGACGAGGGACGAGGGACGAAGGACGAGGGACGAGGGACGAAGGACGAGGGACGAGGGACGAGGGACGAGGGACGAAGGACGAAGGACGAAGGACGA
>JBAXRP010000332.1:0-4406 GCA_037131145.1 Bacteroidota bacterium | reverse complement strand
CGTCGGCGGCGGCGAGTTTCATGCCGGTGAGAGGAGTAATCATAGCAAAATGGTTAAGGATAGCGAGGGCGTCGGTTGAATTAACCCCTCCCCAGGCAGCCGCCGGTACGATAGTCATCTTATAATTCCCTGAAACAAACGACGGGAAGGCATATACGCCTGATGCGTTTGAAGTTGTAGTTGCAATTGAGGCGGCGCCGAAAGTTTTGATCGCCATTGCAGCATTTTTAATCGGGCTGGCGGCGGTGTTTACATATTTAATGGTTCCGGTCATCACTGTATTGGCAGTCATCAGTGAGGGAACCTGTGCAAAAGGACCGAAATTCACTTTGCCTTTGGCTGAGTTTTCCGTTTTATCGAATATCTTTAATGATACCAAAGTCGAATCGCCTGTAGCCCAGTAGTTATATCTTGCATTTACATTGGCGGTTGAGTTGTTGTATAAATCGTAAGCGCCGTTATTATAGAAGTTGCAGGTTAACGAATCAGCGTTTCCAATTGTGGCGTTTCCTGTACCGTCAAGGTAAATTCCATTGGCGGCATTATAGGTGAAATTGGAATTTTTAATTGTAAGGGTAGATGATCCTGTGAGTTTAAGTCCGTCGCCTGTTGACTTAGTCAGAGTACAATGGTCAAAAGTGGGTTGGTTGGCATTATCACATAAAACGTTATAAGACGCGCTTTTTCCAACAACACAGTACTTCAACAAAGATGGAGTGCCATAATAATCGCTCGCATCAGCGAAATTAATACCATTCCAACCGCCTATTGAATCGTTATAAGGTACCAGTGTTATAGTACTGTCAACTTTACCTTCTGCCCAGATGCTTCCACCATTATAGGGAGCCGCTCCGAGTTGAATTTTCGTGCCTGGATTAAAAGCCATGGTAACGCCAGGTTGGATAGTCAGTCGCGGTCCCCAGTTATATGCCGACATATTAATATTACTAAGAACATGATACGGAACGTTATCGAAATAAACGGTGCGGTTGTCGGTGTAAGTTCCTCCTGAAATGGCAATGTAATTGAGTGTATTTGAAATATAGCTATTATTTTTGAGGTAGGAATTGCATGTCCAGTCTGTAAATTTTATGGGATATCCTGCATTAAGGGTAAAAAATGTGTTGGTGATTGACGGATTTGATTGGTAAATAACGATTCCATGACCTCCGGAATCGCGAATTGTACAGTTTTTAATTGTCGGCTGTGATGATCCTTCAATGAGGATATTCTGGGCATTTCCAAAACGAACTCTGCAATATTCCATTGTAGAAGCGCCCCCATAGTAGTCATTGGCAGCTTGAAAATAAATACCTTCCCAATCACCCGCAATACCGGAATAAGCTCTGAACACAATCGGACTTGCTACACCGCCAACTGCATATAATTCACCGCCGTTATAAGGGGCTTCTCCAACCTGTAGCTTTTTTCCCGTTGCAAAATCAAGAAAGATACCTGGATCCAGCGTTAATCTGGGGCTCCAGTTATAAGCGCCAACAATCAAATTTTCTAATACGTAATAGGGAACATTATCATTGTTCAATGTTCTGTTATTATTAAAAGCGCCGCCGGATAACGCAATACGGTTAATAATATTTCCTGTATATGTGTTGCCTGTATGCACGGGGTTGGCAGCAAAATTCATCATGTATAACGGGTATCGTCCGTTTGTCAGAAACTGGCAGTTCGTAATGCTGCCTGTCCCTCCGCTGTACCTGGCGCCATCAAGAACCGCATTGCGGATAATAGTGTGGTTGATCAGGGTAGGCTGAGCCGTGTTTTCAGAAAGGTAGTTATAATCGTTACCATTTTCAATGATGCAATAATCGAGTTGCGACACACCGCCATAGTAATCGCTTGCGTCAACGAAATAAATTCCATTCCAGCCCCCGGCAATACCGTTGTGGGATGTGAAAGTAATAGCGCTGTCGGATGTTCCAATGGAATACAATTCACCTCCGTTATATGGCGCCGAACCAATCTGTAATTGGGTTCCGGCTATAAACTTTATGGTATTGCCTGGTTCAATGGTAAGCCGGGGCGACCAATTGTAAGCGCCAACTCTTACTGTTCCAAGAACAATATAATCATAAGGGATGGCATTCCAGCGCTGGTTTGTGGAAACATCGCCTCCGTCAATTGCAATCCCATTGTATAGGTTGTTACTAATAGTGGGCAATCCGGCAGGAAGTGAAAAAGAAAAATTTGGAGACGGGTATCTAAGTCCTGATTGATTATTATTGATAACTGTCGGATTGACCGGCGGAGAGCTGAAATTTGGAACTGAAACAGGAGATGTAAGGTAAACGCCCGCTCCGCCGTTATATGAAATAGAACTTGTTACCAGCGTAGGATTTGAGTTGTTCAGATACAATCCATTTTCGGTATTGCCCCGGATTATTGAGTTCTGGATGTTCAGATGGGCTGAATTCAGACGGATGCCATTTCCATCGGCATTTCTTATATTACATCGTACCAGCAGGGGTTCGTTTGTTGAATAACAATACAGGTTTGCATTGTTGGTTCCAAACCCCGCATTGGCGATTACAGTGTAGGTGAAGGATGAGTTTACGCCGGCATCGCTGTTTTCATTGAAATAAATCCCGTCCCATTTACCGGTTTCACTGTTGAAAGAAAGGAACTTGACAGAGTCGACGGCAGTTCCGTTACATTCTACATGAGCGGCGCCTACGGTAAGCCCTGTTTCGGGTAAGAAAAGAATTGTAGCTCCTGCCTGAAAAGTATGAATGCCTGTTGAAAATGAGATATCAGCGGTTGCCCAATATGGACTTTCAGCTTTTGTAAAGGTTGCTCTGCCGTCCAGGTTTCCGGTCAACTGGGTTCCCGGCGTTTTCAGCGTCATATCATTGAAAGTGCAGTTGTTGGTGTTTGTCCCTGTCATAATCAAGGCGTACTGGATGTATTGTTTGATTGCGCCAGGTTTAATTGGCGAAACAGTGACAAGCGCCGTCCAGTCGCCCCATATTCCGTCGCTGCCCGCCGTTCTGTATGTTACCTCCAGGTTTGCAGGGCTGGTATAAACTTTTGTAAAGGCGAGCGAGTCAATTAATCTTTCAGCGCCAAGTTCATAGAATGGATTCGAAACGAATACGCCATGAAAGATATAATTGGCCGTTAAAACCATATTGGCAAAACGGCAGTTTACAATAGGCGTTCCTGAGAGATTTGTTCCTCCGGTATAGTAAACCTGACCGTTTCCGGTAAATGCGGAGCCATCTTTGGTATAGTCATACATCACATTTGCCGAAGTCAGCCAGGTAAGAGACGCGGCATCTGCATTGGCATAAAATACTTTATCGCTCAATGTTGCGCCCACGGCTCCTGCCATAACGGAAATAACGCCATTGGTTACAACCGAAGAATGGTTGCTGATTGGAAATGGTAAAGCTGTGCCCGTTGACCAGGCTCCGGTTAAACCATTCAATCCCGGCGTGGCAATAAAGACTGTGTTTGTTTTGTTCCCACTATTGTCATAGCCGCCAAGAACATAAAGTTTACTGTTGTAGGTAACAACGCTATGCCGATTACGCGCTACCGACAGGTTTGTGCCAGTTGTAAATGCAGAAAGGGTGTTGAGCGCATTCACCTTAGTTACATAAACAGTATTTAAAGCCGTAGTTTCAACCATTGAACTGGATCCTCCGATCACATAAATATAACCTCTCGAATATGTAGCTGTGTGCCCCCAAAGATTTACCGGAAGAGTAACGGCAGAAGTCTGCCATGCGCCGATGGATCCATCGGAATTGATGGCGGCATAGTAAATAGTATTGAAAACCTGGGAGCCGTTGCGACCTCCCATTACATAAATTGTATTTGTGCCAATGACTACCGCAGGATCGCGCAAGGCAACAGGCAAAGGATTCAGCGTTGTCCAGCCTGAAATCCCTGTAGTTTGGATCGTGGCAACATAAACTGTGTTTACATAAGTAAGGTCATTCCAGCCTCCAACCATATATACAAATCTATCATTCCATGAAGCAGTTTTATGTCCGGATAAAGTCTGAGGCAGGACAGTGGTAGTGAGCCACGAGCCCACATCGCTTGCGCTAAATTGAAGATAAACATTGTCGTTGTTTACAATAACATTGTTCAGAACCCCTTTGTTGAAATCAGCATTAAGGGTTTGAGGAAAACTTACCTCGGCGCGAAGACCGGATGTACCCAATAAAAGAAAGAATAATCCCGAAATCAGGAAAATTCCGGCGCGGTTAATTGCCATAGAAAATAGATGCTTTTTCATGTTTTAAGATTTTAAACTGGGTTAGTAAATAAATTTTCAAAAAGATGAATGTTAAATCGGTTTTTCTGTTTCAGTATGGTGGGTTCGATCTTATTATGAATTGCCACGACCTTTAGGTCGTGGCAATTCATGTTTCGGATCG
>JBAXRP010000331.1:0-4406 GCA_037131145.1 Bacteroidota bacterium | reverse complement strand
GGGTAACATAATGAGGATTGATTTTAGAAAAGTCGAGTTTTCCGGTGAGCAGATAGATAATTGCTTTGATTGTGTCAGGTTTTCGATAACCACGGGCTTTCGCTTTAGCAGCCTGAAAAATAGAGTTAAACCCTTCCAGTATCCCATTACTGATTTTGGGCGAGGAGAAGGATTTTTTCCTTCTTCTTTGTCTTGAAAAATAAAATTAAATGTTTTTTCCTCCTATAACGGCACGTAATTAACTTGATTTTTGGAACGTGTTTTATTATAGTTTCTCACTACTGTCTATTAACAAATGTTAAAAAAATTGAAGTTCAGATACATTTGTAAATTGTTATCATCATAAGCTTCATATTTCAGTAGAATTCAATATCTATGCAAAACATATTGCCGGCGTTCATACCAGTTCCATTTTGCAATTAAGCGCAAAGGAACAAAATTCAAAATGGAGACAAGGTTTTGAGAAGTTATTGCGCTGTGCATAAAATAGATACGATGTAATGTAACAAAATTTAATAGACGATAGTGTTAAAAAGATTTACAGTCACTATCTGGTTTGAAACGCATACAAAAAAAGGCTGGTCAAAAGACCAGCCTTTTTTTGTTTATTCCAATTAAGGATTAGTGTGTCACTGTGATTTTCACCGTGCGTACGCCTTCGGAGGTAGAAACCTTTACAAAGTAAACGCCTGTGGCAAATGTTGAAACATTGATGCGCGCTGTTTTTGCATTCACATCGCGGTTTACAAATACAGTTTGACCGGCATAGCTCATCACATCGAGACTGGTGATGTTGAAATCGCTCTTTACATTAACAATTTCGGTGGCAGGATTCGGGTAAATCATGATCTGATTCTTGGTCAGTTCATTGATACCGACGTGCGGGAAGGTAACCGTAATTGTATCTGTGGAGGATTCACACAGGATATCATTGTTTACAGAATTTTTGTACAACGAGGTTACGAAGTACTTAAATGTTCCGTTCTCAAGAGAAGAAGGATAGGTGTCAACATAAGTTGTCGGGGTTATAGGTGTGGCAGTTTTCTTGATATAAGGAGCAATACCATTCGATTCGGTACGATAAACATTATATCCGGTTAAAACGCTGCTGTCGGCAACATCAGTTTCAATGCCCATGATACCATAGTAATGGGTATCAACAACGCGGCTTGTAATACTGACGTTTGATTTTGGAGCTTTGGCTGAAGGAGCCGGCGAGCCGGGTACCAGTGTAACCATTTTATCATCGGTGTTTACCAGAGCCTTAGCCTGAATAACGAAGCATCCAGTGCCAATTCCGAGTCCGAAGGTGCTGAGTTTTGCCCAAACGCCTGCTGCGTCTCTGTACCAACCCAAATCCTGGGCGGCATAAGGTCCATTATTATCCCATCCAAGGTAATTGGTAACTGTTGGATTGTTATTCCACTTTACCATGGCGTAGAACGGACCGGCAAAAGGAATATCAGGAGCTGTAACCGTAACCCAATCATCTGATGAAGGTTGGAATGAAGCGCTGGATCCTAAGAGAACATGCGCTGCGCTGTAAACATCAACCTGCATTGTGAAAGGAACGCCTGCGGCATTTGCCATCCAGTACATTTTGAACTCTTTCAAAACGCCGTCATAAGCAGCGGATATCGGGAACTCAGTGCCGAGCCATGCAACTTCGCCATTGTCGGTTACACCCGATTCGGCAGTTCCATCGTCAAATATGAAGTTCATAATAACGCCGCCGCCGCCTGTACCACAATTGGGAGCCGTCCAGGTGAGGGTGGTTGTGAATTGTGATTGTGAAGATGCCAGAGTTGTTGGCGGAGTACAGATTCCGTAGGCATGAATGTTATCAACATACCAGTGAAGAATATCAGATGAGTTTACGCCGCTGGCAACAAAACGGATACGGAAGGCTTTTCCTTTTACCGTGGTGATGTCAAGGTGTTTTGGAACCCAATTGGTTGAGCCATTGTTTGAGAGTTCCAGTTTCTGATGCCAGAATCCATTGTAGAACAGGTCAATCGTCAACTTTTCCTTACCGGTATTGAGGCGGTCAATCAGTTTCACATCGAAATCGAGCCAAATCTTGGCGCATGTCCATGCAGAAGCGTCAATTACTTCGCTGGTCAAAGCCTGGGAGTAATTGGTCAGAGCAGGAGCCCAGTTGAAGTCGGCAGATGGAGCCGGGTTTCCGATTCCTGTATTCATCGTCCAGTGACCAGATGGCGCCCAATTGTTGAATCCAAATGTACCGGCATCCCATGGTTCGTAGAATGGCAGCGGAGCGCCGCAAATCAGATTTACGGTTTTTTCACCGGCAGTGTTGCCGAGTGATTCACCAAACTGACCTGCAAAACCATAAGGCGTAAGGTCATACTTGGCTTTCACATCATATTTGTAGGTACCTGGATTGAGTCCGTAATCGCAGTAAGTAAGCGAATCCTGGTGAGGATTGTAGTGGATAAAAGTAGCTCCGCGGTAGATGTTGTAACCAATAAGACCCAGAGGCGTTCCGCCGCCGCCGCCACTTGTAGTAACGGGAAGAGTAGCGCCGCCAATCTGGTTGGGCGTTGAACTCATCAGTGTAGAAGCTCCTGTGGTAACGTCAACCGCTCTGATTTGTCCTGAGCCTGCACTATTATTATAAGCAGCCATCGTGATAGTGGTGGTAGCCTCGTCAAAGAACATACACTGTCCGTAGTTGGCGTCAAATCCCAGCGCTCCGACAAGCGTTGCAAGTCCGGTGGTTTTATTCACAGAGTAGAAGTTATCGTTAACCAGATCATAACCCCAGATGTTGCCAAGTTTATCGCCTGCCAAACTAATCATACCATCAGAATTAACTGTAGGTCCAACCAAAGTTGCGCTTGGAATAGCAGGATTAATCTTCCAGAGTTTATCGTTTGTAAGTGAAGCCGCATCGGATGTAACGCCATAAATATCGCCATTGTTGCCGTCAATAGCAAGGTCAAGCATTTGATCGGTAGTTCCATTTCCCATGCTGCCAAGATCGGTAAAGGCGCCTGTTGCTCTAACAACTTTATAGAGGTGATCGCTTCCATCCCTGATGGCATAAGCAAAAACAGTTTGATTGGCGGGCATTTCCATATCATGCCAGAAATCAGAAGTATTTGGAAGAGCTGCGATCGCAGTAGCGCCGCCAACATTGTTAACATCAAAGTTGATTGTGGAGTAGGTGGACATATTGATCCCGAATGCGTTGGATCCAAGAGGTTGATCGGTTGGCAATTCAGAAACAGTATTCGCAGGATTTATTGGCGCGCGTCCAATATTTGACGGCGAATGTTCCACCATGCCTTTGAAGGCAGGAACGTGTGGCGCATCCGACATGGTAATCGGTTTCTTCCAGCTTAAACAAGTATTACATTCCAAACCGAGGGCAACAAGGTCGCGGGCAGGATATAAGAACTTTGCTATGAAGGTTACGCAAATCTGCGGGCTGTAGCCACTGCCATAAACAGCTTTAACACAAGCCTGGTAGGTTTGTCCATAAACAACCTGGTTTGGTGGAATAGTGTAAGTTGTATCAGGCGTGAACGCGCTCAGCGTGCCATTCAGGTAAAAGTTGTAACCAAGTACACATGGGTTCGGACCCGAAGTTCCATCAGTGCTATATATCTTCACATTGTCAAGGTTCCACCAGTTGATGTCGTTTGAGGTAACGCCGCTTGTATGGAAACGAATCTTGAATGCAGGATTGTGAGTTTGTGCAGTGAGATCAAGTGTTTCAGATGTCCATGAAATGCTGCCGCCAGCATTACTGTAAGTTTTAAGGACAGACCATGCAGTACCATTCCACAACTCAACTGCCAACTCGTTAAGGTTGGTTGTTGCATAGTTGTCGAGGTAAATATCATACTTGAGTTTCATTTGCGGAGCGTGAATACCTGCCAGCGATTTACTGGTTAGATACTGGTTGTAGTTGGTTTGAAGCGGCGTCCAGTTAAACATGGCGGAAGGAGCAGGATTACCCACCGTATTTGAAATCTGCCAGTTTGTGCCGCCGGAAGTAACCCATTGGTTAGTTGCGAAGCCGGAACTGAAGTTTTCATCAAGCTGGTAAACCACAGCCCTTGGCGGACTCCATGTTGCTTTCAGATTCTGATCGTTCACAGCAAGGTTGGTTGCTGGCGCAGCATTCTGGAGAAGAGTAATGTTGAGGTTTACATTACCCAGTACCGATACATTCTGAGTATAAACCGGGTATGTGAAACGTGTAACCTGAACCTGATAGTTTCCTTTCCATACATTCACAAAATGTACGCAGCCCGAAGTGTCAGTTGTTTGTGTATAATTGGTATCGGGATAATCGGCGTTGATTAGTTTAACCATCGTGCCGGCTTTTGGATTGGCGGCGCAGGTTAATGAAACGCATACGTTCACGTTGGCAG
>JBAXRP010000330.1:0-4411 GCA_037131145.1 Bacteroidota bacterium | reverse complement strand
ACATTGAAACTGCCTTTAAACGTTTTGTCGGGTTTAACCCCTTTTTCTTTGCAGAAAGCGAGATAATCATCTACGGATTCCTCGAATGCCTTTTTTAAACCAGGGGCGTTATCCGATTCAAAGGTTATTAAATCATTGATGGCTCTATTTTTCCGTAGAATACTTCATCTTCAGCCGAAAAACTGACAGATCCGATATAATCTTTGTACAGGAGAGTATTCATGGTTTTTTTTATTTGTTGTTTTTTTCAATTTCATTGATGGATCATGAAGATTAGATCATTGTATTGGTTTCCAGTTTTTCAATTACCATTTCAAGAATGTATCTTTTTAATTCATTTCCCGGCTGAGGTTTGTGAAACATTATTTTGTCATTTATCTCCCTGCTGTAAAACATGACAGCCGATCCGGAAGACTTTTTTCTTTCATTTTAATCATACCCAAAACCCCTCAATAATGTAACCATTTCATCATAAGTAAAGTTTTTTGGTAATCGGAGGAGTTTCTCCATTAGTTTTCATGTCGGCTCATGAAGCGCTGGTTTGTTGCAAAAATAACCATGTTTATGTTTATATAATTACATACGGTTTCAGGATAAAGCCAAATGGAATATGAAGGTAAAAATCAATTGCAGCCGGGAGTAGTTAGTCGCAATTGATATTTTCCTACATTTGCTCTTTACCCGATCAAAGACATGCCTGGGTTGAGCCATTTGGATTATATGCTATCACTTTGAAAAAATATTTTGCCTTTCTTTTGCTGCTGATGTTTGCCGCGTTTGCCCAAGCCCAGCAAATCGCCGTAAAATCCTTCCGCCAGCTTGAAAACGACCCCGACGCCCGCGCCCACTAACCCAAAGAGGATAAAAACGGCGAAAAGGCTGCCATCATCAAAATTGTCGCCACCGAAACCGGTTTTGAGTTCGACGTCGGAAGCATTGGTATTGTGGCTTCCGTTCAAAAGACCAGCTAAATATTGTATCAATGGGTATGCCGGGCATGCTCATTGTTTGATATCTCTTTGCAAAGAACAATCAATAAGCAAGGTTGCCCAACTGATAAAAGGAGAATCATCATTGTGGATCAATACAAATTCATTGATCAGCAAATTATTTATCTGGCAGGATGTTTATTGGGCTGTGGGCGTTAGTGAGAGCCATCTGAATAAAGTGCGGAAATTATTCATGGACAGGAAGGTCATCATGGGAATGAACAATTTTCAAAGGAAATAACAGAATTTAATGAATCAGATATATCTTTATCAGTTGGTTAGAGCCAAATACAATGGATAGGAGCTTGAAAAATCTATTGCAGCCCATTTGCTATATCCGCACTCAAATCCAACCAGAGCCATGAGAGCTTTTGCTACCTCGTTACCTCAGCGCAATACCGCCTGAAAGGTATTCCTGCTCCTGAGTTCCATCATGATTTCCCTTGTATTTACAATTCGGTTCACAGCTTCGTCGGTATAGTGACGAATAGTAAAAAGATCGAGTCCCT
This sequence comes from Bacteroidota bacterium, assembly GCA_037131145.1. Lineage (GTDB taxonomy): Bacteria > Bacteroidota > Bacteroidia > Bacteroidales > FEN-979 > CAIVAT01. Next base: position 2,913 of record JBAXRP010000330.1, on the reverse strand, counting down.
GGTTGATCCGTGTTTCATATTCCTTCTGAAGGTGAAGGATTAACGGATTGATTTTTTGAGGATCGTCATCCACGCAGATTGAGAAATTTATTGCCGAATTCTGCATCACGTTTACCTTTACCCTGAAGTTGGATAGTATCCTGAAAATTTCGCTCAGGTTATCCTCCAGAATGAAAGAAAAGTCGCGCGGGGAGATAGAAATCAGTACCTGCCGTTGTTTCCGGATAAAAATGGGGATGGAAATTTTCCATTCATTGATATTTTCTACTGATGTGCCGGGAAGTTCAGGATGCAGAAACGACTTCACCTTTAGAACAATACCGGCATTTTTCAGTGGTTTAATGGTTTTCGGATGGATTACGCTTGCGCCATAGTAAGCAAGTTCAATGGCTTCACGATATGAGAGGTTTTCAAGCCGCACTGCATCAGGCATCCATTTCGGGTCGGCATTCATCACGCCTGGCACATCTTTCCAGATGGTTAGCTCTTTAGCCTTTAATGACCAGGCAAAGATGGCTGCTGAAAAATCGGATCCCTCCCTGCCCAGCGTGGTCGTATTCCCATCTGCGTCGCAACCGAGAAAACCCTGAGTAATTGCAATCGTTCCGGTTTCAAATTGTTCCACGCTGAAATCAGATAACTTTTGCTGAATTAATACTGCTGATTTTGACCAGTTTACTTTCGCATCCCGGTAAGTGGCATCAGTTTTTATAACGTCCCGAACATCGAGTAGTTGGGATTTACCTCCCTTGCTGACATAAAAGTGATGCAAAATAGAAGACGAAATCAATTCGCCAAAACTGACAATCTGATCATATTCAAAATCATAATCTTGCCGGTCTGGCGTATAGAGATGTCCTTTTCTGATGTACCCCCGGAGTTGGTTGAAAATTGAGGCGACTACGCCGAAAACCGGATGAGTTGAATCCTCAAAAAGGTCATGAAGGATCGAAAAATGGTAGTCTTCGACTTTTTTATAAGATTCGATAAGAGCTATAGGATCATTATTTATATAATGTTTCAAAACCTCTTCCATTGCATTCGTAGTTTTCCCCATTGCTGAAATTACGACAAGCAGTGGGTTGGCGCTGAATTTTTTTAAAATTTCTACAACATTTCGCACCCCTGACGCCGAATTAACGGAGGCTCCTCCGAATTTGAAAATATTCATGCTCATGCGGCAAATGTAAAGAAAAACAAAGAGTAGTAACTGTGGAAATGTCTAATTTTGTAATCTAAAACAAAAGGTTATGAAATTCAAGACACTAACAGAGTTTATTATAGAAAAGCAGGCTGAATATCCGCAGGCTTCAGGAGAATTGTCGCGACTGCTCAGCGATATAGGCATTGCAGCCAAATTTGTGAATCGCGAAGTAAACCGCGCCGGATTGGGCGATGTGATGGGTTATGCCGGCGAAGTAAACGTTCAGGGCGAAGAACAGAAAAAACTCGATGTTTATGCCAACGACCAGTTTATCGCGGCGTTGAAATCTGGCGGGCAATGTTGTGCCATTGGTTCTGAAGAAAATGAAGATATTATAATCCTCGACAGCGATGTTTCGAGACATGGAAAGTATGTGGTGGCAATGGATCCGCTCGATGGCTCATCAAATATTGAATCGAATGTTTCAATTGGAACCCTGTTTTCTATTTATCGCCGCAGGACTGTTCGCGGGAATGCCCAATTGGAGGATTTTCTACAGCCTGGTCGCAATCTCGTGGCAGCCGGTTATGTGATTTATGGTTCTTCAACTATGCTGGTATATACAACAGGTTACGGCGTAAATGGCTTTACGCTCGATCCTTCAGTGGGGCTTTTTATTCTGAGTCATCCCGACATGAAATATCCCGAAAAATGCAACATCTATTCGATCAACGAAGCCAACTATTTCTCTTTCCCGGAAGGTGTGAGGAAATATATTCATTATTGTCAGGAAGAAGACCCGGCAACAAACCGTCCATATTCTACCCGTTATATCGGATCAATGGTGGCGGATATTCATCGAAACATAATCCGTGGAGGAATCTTCCTATATCCGGGAACAACCAAAAGTAAAAAAGGGAAACTACGGTTGCTTTATGAATGTTGCCCGGTTGCATTTCTTGCCGAACAGGCAGGAGGAAAAGCCACTGATGGATTCCGCAGAATTCTTGACATTCAGCCAACCATGTTGCATGAACGTTCTCCGATTTTTGTCGGTCCTGTAAAAATGGTTGAACAGGCAGAAAATCTGATGCGGCTTTATTCATCGGAATTTAAACCTGAATAGATATGGTTATCTCAGCGTTAGCCCCAAACCGATTAAAACCATAGTCCAAAAGCGAAAGTTATGTACATTTGTATAAAGCAATAAAAAATGGACCTTTCAGCCGAAAAATTGGATATCATTCAAAGAATCTGCGAGATTCAAGATAATGATTTGATAGATTTGATTAAAAACATCATTTTGGTTCCTGATATTGCCAAATCAGATTGGTGGAGTTATGTCTCTCAGGAAGAAAAGGATTCAATTAACCGGGGCATTGATGATCTTCAGCATGGGAAAATCCATCCTCACGAACAGATAAGAAAGAAATATGAAAAGTGGCTTAAAGATTAGGTGGACTGAAGAAGCCACAAACAATCTTGAAAGTATCATCGTCTATCTGGAATCCAATTGGACATCAAAAGAATTAAGAAAGTTCTTTACAAAATTTGAAAAACAGTTGATGCTCCTTTCGCTTTTTCCTGATGCTTATCCCTTTTCTGTGAAAAGAAAAAAAGTTCATCGTTGTGTTTTCTCGAAAAATTTAACGATATATTATGCGGTTGAAAATGAATATCTTGTATTGTTTTCGATATTTGACACAAGACAAAATCCTTCTAAACTTAAGATGTAAGTCGGTCTGGGGCTAACGGGCCGTCAACCGCAA
>JBAXRP010000329.1:0-4420 GCA_037131145.1 Bacteroidota bacterium | reverse complement strand
AACCTTGAACCTTGAACCTTGAACCTTGAACCTTGAACCTTGAACCTTGAACCTGTAACCTCTGTAATTTTCTCTAAAGCTCTGCGATTTTTTTTTATTTCAGAGCGGAAAAAAAATTATTTTTGGGCTTCCCAAAACACTATGTATGACGCTCGCACAAAATGTCCTCGATCCTAAGAAGTATTATTTTATTGATACCTCCTTTAACCTCCTGATGAAAAGGAGAATTTATCAAATCCTACTGATTTCAAGTACCTACGATGCTTTTATGCTCGAAGAAGATGGGCGTATAGACGAAACCATATTCATGGAATATGTTTCGCTGAACCTTCGTTATCCGCCGCAATTTATTAAGGTGACATCAGAGGAGGAGGCGTTTGAAGTATTGGAAGATAAGCGAATTGAGCTTGTAATTTCCATGCTGAACATTGAAAAAACCGATACGTTCGATATCGCAATGCGAATAAAAAAACAGTATCCAAAGATTCCGATAGTTGTTCTGACGCCATTCTCCCGCGAGGTAAATCTTAAACTTGCAGAAAAAAATCTGAGCGCAATTGACTATGTTTTCAGTTGGCTGGGAAATGCAGGAATTTTACTCGCCATCATTAAACTGATCGAAGATAAAATGAATATTGATCACGACGCCAAGCAAGGCGTTCAGGCAATACTTCTCGTTGAAGATTCAATTAAATTTTACTCCTCATACCTCCCTAATATTTACAAAATCCTGCTGAAACAGTCGAAAACATTTATGACTGAGGGATTGAACGAGCACCATAAAATGCTCAGGATGCGTGGTCGGACGAAAATTCTTCTCGCAACTAACTACGAAGAAGCCGTTACAATGTGGGAGAAATACAAGAATAATCTGCTTGGCATTATCACCGATATTTGTTTTATGAGGGCGGGCGAAACGGATAAAACCGCAGGGATAAAATTTGTAGCAAAAGTACGCGCCGAAGATCAATACATGCCTGTCCTGTTTCAGTCCACCGACGTTGAATACGAATCTGTAGCCCATGAATTGAAGGTGGGGTTTCTGAATAAAAATTCCAAAACCTTGTCAATCGAATTAAGAAACTACATCACCGAGCATTTCTCGTTTGGCGATTTTATATTTATCGATCCGGGGAATGGCAGGGAAATTACGCGGGCAGTTGATCTGAAATCGTTGCAGGATAAAATTTTTGAAATTCCTGATGATTCGCTTTTATATCACATGCAGAGAAACCATTTTTCAAAATGGTTGAATGCAAGAGCTCTTTTTCCGATTGCCGAGATGTTCAGAGAGGTTTCGGTGACAACATTTTCTGATGATATGGATAAGGCAAAACGATATCTTTTTGACGCAATTACCGCCTTTCGTATCAATAAAGCCAAAGGAGTTATTGCCGACTTCGACCGCGACCGGTATGACGAATACCTTCAGTTTGCGCGTATCGGCGAAGGTTCCATTGGGGGAAAAGCCCGTGGATTGGCTTTTCTCGATTCACTGATCAAACGTAACCGTTTAACTGATAAATATGACGACGTGGTGATTTCCATTCCGCGGACGGTTGTTCTTGGCACCGACATCTTCGATGAATTTATGGAAGAGAATAATCTCTATGAAATTGCCCTCTCCGATCGCGGCGACAAAGAGATTCTTCAAAGGTTTGTGAAAGCGAGATTACCTTTTCGGATTCATGAAGATCTTTACCGGTTTATCTCATGCGTGAACAATCCGATTGCGATTAGATCATCCAGTTTGCTCGAAGATTCGCACTACCAGCCCTTCGCGGGGATTTACTCCACTTATATGCTTCCCAACATCAAGTTCAATGAGCGGGTGATGATTGATAAACTCAGCGAAGCCATAAAAAGCGTTTACGCCTCTGCCTACTTCAGGGACAGTAAATCGTACATGGCTGCAACTCTTAATATGATTGATGAAGAAAAGATGGGAATTGTTTTACAGGAGGTGACAGGTCGTCAATACGGCGACCGGTTTTATCCCGCCATTTCTGGAGTTGCCCGTTCGATCAATTTTTACCCTATCGCCCCTGAAAAGCCGGAAGACGGCATTGCCAACATTGCTTTCGGATTGGGGAAATACATTGTTGATGGCGGTAATGGCATTCGTTTTTCACCAAAGTATCCAAAGAAAATCCTACAGCTTTCCACCCCGGAACTGGCATTAAGCGAAACTCAGAAGAATTTTTTTGCACTCGATCTGCGCCCCGAAAGTTTTTCACCCGATGTTGATGATAATATCAACCTGATGAAGTTGAGGATTAAGGATGCTGAGGAGGATTCGGTACTTAAACTGGTTGCTTCAACCTTTGATTATGACAGTAATCAACTCAAAGAAGGAACCATGTCAGCAGGCAAACGGATTATCACTTTTTCACAGGCGCTGAATCATAATACATTTCCTTTGGCTGAAATCCTGCAACAGGCGCTTGAAATTGGTCAGCGGGAAATGAATAAACCCATTGAAATTGAATTTGCCGTAAACCTCGATTTACCTAAAGGACAGCCAAAGGTTTTCAGTTTTTTGCAGATTCGTCCAATCGCCGGTCGCGACGAAACCATAAATCTTAAACCCGAAACCATAATAAAGGAAGAAACTCTTCTGATTTCAAATACCGCCCTTGGAAATGGAATTATCAAAGGTATTCGTGATTTTGTATATATAAAGCCCGATGTTTTCGATGCTTCAAAGAGTATAGAGATTGTACACCAACTCGATAAGGTTAATGAACGATTCGTTCAGGAAAAGAAATACTATGTGTTGGTTGGTCCCGGTCGCTGGGGATCAAGCGATCCGTGGCTCGGTATTCCGGTGAAATGGCCACAAATCAGCGCAGCCCGTGTAATTGTTGAATCGGGACTTGACCATTACCGGATTGATCCCAGTCAGGGAACGCACTTTTTCCAAAACCTTACCTCTTTCCGGGTTGGTTATTTTACAATAAATCCATACATTCACGATGGGTTTTACGACATTGAATTTCTGACAGATCAGCCTGCATTCTACGAAGATCAATACATCCGTCATATCCGCTTCGATCAGCCCATGCGAATCGCCATTGATGGAAAGAAGAATTTTGGGGTGGTGTTTAAACCTCTCATCTAATGATAATCAGGCATATTGCTTTACGGCGTCAGCCGTTATCGCCCCGTCGCATAAAATAACGAGTCGTTCAATAACGTTCCTGAGCTGACGGATATTACCTGTCCACTTCATCTGTTGAAGTCTGAGAATTGCATCGTCGGTTAGTTCCATAATCGCTTTGCCCATGTTCGTACAACATTCCGTAAGAAAATAATTGGCGAGAACAGGTATATCGTCAAGGCGGTTATTAAGCGAAGGCACATCAATTATAATTACGCTGAGCCGGTGATAAAGGTCTTCTCGAAAGGTTTTGATTCTGATTTCCTCTTCCAGATTTTTATTTGTCGCTGCAATTACGCGAACATCAACCGGAATATCCCGTTCGCCTCCTACACGAGTTATTTTATTTTCCTGTAACGCGCGCAAAACCTTCGCCTGAGCTGCGAGACTCATATCTCCTATTTCGTCGAGAAAAAGAGTGCCGCCATTTGCCTGTTCAAAATCTCCTTTATGTTGTTTCATGGCAGAAGTAAAAGAACCCTTTTCATGTCCGAATAATTTGCTTTCTATTAATTCTGCCGGTATAGCGGCGCAGTTCACCTCAATAAAAGCGCCATTGCCCCTGCGACTCTGTGCGTGCAGGCGACGGGCTACCAGCTCTTTTCCTGTTCCATTTTCACCGGTGATGAGAACGCGCGCTTCAGTGGGAGCAACTTTGGCAATCATTTTCCGGATTTGGAGCATCGGTTCCGAAAAACCGATCATCTCATAGTTGACGCCGATTTTTCTCCGCAACATCCGGGTTTCATCAATTAGGGATGATCTGTCGCGGGCATTTCGAAGCGTAACAAGCAACCTGTTTAAATCGAGTGGCTTGGCAATATAATCAAAAGCCCCTTTTTTAATAGCCTCCACGGCAGTTTCAATGTTTCCATGACCGGAAATCATAATCACAGGAGTATCAGTAATTTCCTCGATATTTATTAGTACTTCAATGCCATCCATTTTCGGCATTTTTATATCGCAAAGAATGGCTTCATATTTATGGTTTTTAACCATATTAATTCCTTGTGAACCATCGCTGGCTTCATCAACTTCGTATTTTTCATATTCAAGAATCTCCCTCAAAGCAGTACGAATGCTTTTTTCATCATCAATAACAAGAATTTTTGACATACGGATTTATTATGCAAACAATTTAAATTGAGTATATTGCATATCTGCTTTAACAAGTTGATCTTTATAAAGGCTCATTAATCTCTTTTTACAATCATGTCATCCCTTCGGGATTTGCTTGCAAAACCAATCTTTTCAATCTAT